>NZ_FRDN01000008.1:67925-359338 GCF_900143285.1 Desulfitobacterium chlororespirans DSM 11544 | reverse complement strand
ATTAATCTGGGCGCGGGCAGTCCTTTGCTTTTCCAGTTCTGCTCAGAACGCTATGAACGTGGCAGCCTGATCATAACCACAAACCTGGAATTTGGCCGTTGGGGGGAGGTATTTGGCGACAATGCACTAACCGTAGCTTTACTGGATCGGATAACCCATCATGCCCATGTTATTCCGTTCATAGGTGAATCCTACCGGTTTAAGCAGAGCAAGGGAAACAAAATTAACGATTAATTAACTGAAGTAACCGCCTGGAGGGTGGTCAATTTTTTGGCTGTCACGGTGGTAAACTTTTTGATTGACACTACTATACTATTCCTTATTTTTCATAAGAAGTTAGGTCAAAAAGACACCGTAAATTCTGCCGGATTATTTCGGATCAATGAGCCAATCCGCTTTAATGTGAAAGGGATTCTTTCCTTGTACAATTTTTCAAGTTCATCCTGCAATATCGTGTCTTCTCTTTGTGGCGCTACCTCATAATAAGCATAAACGGTTTCCATTTTTTCAATGAGGCTCAGCATTTCAAGGTCATTGAAATATTTCATTCCTGATTTAAGGGCGGACCAGATATCCAGCCTATCCGCCAAATAAGAAATCTGTGCAAAAAATTGGGGAATCCCATTATTGGCATGACCATATAGAACTTGAAACAGGAACAATGCTCGTTGCCCATTATTCAACTGCATAATGATCTGCGACTTTATTGCCGGGTCTTTCCCGCGTACTTTTTGAATAATCGGTTCGACACATATCCATATGAGTTTTTCATCATCAAGCATATGGAATTCTTGCTGGTTCATGAGTATCACCTTCAATTAAATCATATTATGAAAACTATTTTGCACAGGTTCTATATAAAAATCGCCCATAACCTATTTCTGCTGCATTTTTCATTAATTCGCCATTCAACCATAATGCAGTATCTGAAAAGTTCCTATCGGATAATGGCCATTTGGCATATTGCTTTGACAAATAATCTGCGTCCGACAAATCGATTAAATGTGAAACCCATTTATCGTGCAGGAAGTTTATTGTTGCTTTTGCTTTTTCAACACTTCCTGGCCAAGGAATATCCTCTTTTTTTAAGGTGCCCTTATCAAAATTATAATCCAATGCAGTGCTCCACCAATATATAATATGCCACAAAGTCCAGGCAATGCTGGGTGGACCAGACTCGTAACTTTCGGTTTCAGGCCAATCTATACACCAGCCTTCTTCCTGCTTGTATACCTGTAGTCCCGTGGGATTGAATACCCATAACGCCTCTGCTTCCTTAAGATCGTTCATATGATAAAGATAAAGCTGCCAGCACATGTCCAGCTGAAATAATATATTCTCTTTCATGATTATACCTCTCTGTTTATACCTGCGCATTATAAAAAAATTGTGATTAGATTTGCCTTCTACTTTATTTTCTGAGCGGGAAAACGGTCTGATACAAGATTTAAAATAATATTATGCTCAAGCAAGGCCTTTAATCCTGAGAGGACTAACGCAAATCCTTCTGTACAGCCAATCACTTGATCTACAATCTCATCACCATCTCCCTTAAACCCGGTATTCGAAATGCTAACGAAAGTAGCGTTATCTGGCCCTCCCGTTCCAATCCCTTATCACTTTACATATAGATAAATAGAACCCGAGATTAACTCGGGTTTGTGTTTCATATGGTGGAGATGATGGGACTCGAACCCACGACTTCTTACATGCGAAGCAAGCGCTCTCCCAGCTGAGCTACACCCCCACATTTTAGAGAACTGAACATTATTATAGATCTATTTTGCCTTATACTCAAGATCCCATCTTCACCAAACCGTTGTTTAAGAGCTAATGATTTCTGCAATTCGCGAGCGGACATGGTTTCCACCTTGCTGCCTGCCATAAATTGCCCCAACTCCTCATCCGGGACCCCAAAGAGGATGAACCCCTGCATATACCCCAAATGATGCAGCACTGCAACATTTGAGCTTTAAAAGTCAGGGCCAAAAAAGATATCAACTGCCTTAATATTATTTCTTTCGCTTATATTCCGTCAATTTATTATTTAATTCTTTTTTCTTTGCCTTGGTTATTTCCCATATAATTATCCAGGTAATTAAATAGCATAATGAATAGACTAGAATGAAATCAAGGCGAACGCTTCCAGACATAAGCGGAAATCAGGCACTAAACAAAAGGACTTAAATCGCGGGGATTCAAGTCCTGCCAAAAGGTACAGTCCAGTCGTCAGATAAAGTACTCTATTGTGCTTTCCGCCGTTTTTTGCGTGATTTTATTGTATAAGATAATCGCTTCCCGGGCATCTTTAGGTCCCAGCGCATAAATTTCCGAACTTTCCTGATTAAAATAGCTAAATGGAACCTTGCGATTCATTTGCATGGGGGCATCGGCAATGAGCTCAATACCCTCTTCTTCAAAAGGCTGTTCACGATAGTATGGATCAAACAGATAAATCCATTCATTCTCGTTATCTATACCCGTCAAAAGGACATAGTGCTCTTCTCCGTAATAAAGGCGTACGACGACAACGCCTCCTTGCTGAAGCGCCATAACGATTTTACTTGTCTGGCCAATAAAAACATTTTCCTTGGTCAGATAAGCGATTTCAATGGGAAAATTTTTAGCCTTGCCGAATTGACCCAGCCAATTGCTGATAAACATCATGGCCATGGTGGAGGTTCCTTTTTTGCCGATCTCTCCCTTGTCATTATAGACATCCAGACAATAAAGCATAATATATTTAATGACATCGGGC
This sequence comes from Desulfitobacterium chlororespirans DSM 11544, assembly GCF_900143285.1. Classification (NCBI taxonomy): domain Bacteria; kingdom Bacillati; phylum Bacillota; class Clostridia; order Eubacteriales; family Desulfitobacteriaceae; genus Desulfitobacterium; species Desulfitobacterium chlororespirans. Next base: position 356,580 of record NZ_FRDN01000008.1, on the reverse strand, counting down.
GGTATTTCTTCCCGTTCAAAAAGAAAGCTGATGGCATTCATCATCGTTGTTGGCCCGCAGTCGTATTCAGTCGCTTGATAACTTAACGGAACTTTCATTGGCCTCACCTCAATCCCAGGTAATCATTATTAACTTATTATACAAATATCAAGCCATTGGAACAACCAAGCAACGATAGATCAATCAACAAATCAAAAAGCTCAGCATATAGCCAAGCTTTCCCCCCTATCTTTCATAACCAAAAGATTTATACTCAATTTTTTCCCATTTTCGTATTCGGCTTATCTGCTTTCACAGTATTTTTTATAGGCTGCTAAACGCTCACTAAGGTCAGCTGTTTTATCGTCGGTGAACCCCTCCTCGTCATCTAACCACCACAAAGTATCCTGCAAATGGGATTCATCTGCAAACTTCAGATTGCCATCCGTATTGAGCAAAACCACACTGTTTTCGAGATAAGCGTTTACCTTATGCATAAAGGCAGCAATTTCAGCGGGGTTAAAGGAAAGGTGAACCGGGCTGCCAAAATTTATATCAAAATATACAGCGTTACTGTCGACTATGACTTCGTTGCCGGATGAATCGAGAAAAAACAAATCGTAGCGATAGTGGCACATTCCCTGAGACATATAAGGGGAATAGCGCAAAAGATAGTCTGCCCCATCCCATTGGCATAGAAAAAGGGCAAGCCAGCCCATATGAGCCGTAGCAGCCTCCGTTTTCCATAGGATAGGATCTTCAGAATTGCCGATCTGCAATTCAAAATACTGTCCATTATCAAAAGCTATCACTTTTACCGTTTCCTTGATGCCATCGTGATTAAAATCAGCAATGGCTGAGAATTCTTCCGCGATTTCTCCTCTACCGCTGGGCAATTCATTCTGTTGAGCATTGCTGTTTACTGTTGTTTCGCTTTGATTATCCCAGGCAGTGAGAGTCACTATTATTGCCACTACAATAATGAATGCAATCCACCGTTTCATATGCGCACCCCTTTGCTTTATATCGGTTTAGACGCAGAACAATACGGGCCATCGAAAACCCTTGCTTTTGATTATGAATATTTTACCATAAAAAAGGAAAGCTGTAACATTAAACTTCATGTTACAGCTTTCAAGATAATTCCGGTGGACCTGAAGGGCATCACCACGCCGCCCGGATAATCACCGCTGGTTCACTTCCGGCACGCCATGTACTGCCTACTATTTATCCGCCTTACTATAATAAGGTTGAATCAGCTTCGGAATATCCTGCCCGGTTCGTTCTTCTTCCCAGCTTGGCAGACGGGGATCCCGGAGATTCTTTAAGGCAAGATAAGCATTCCTTTGCAGGATCCCTTTACCCCTCCAGCCGGCTGCTGTGCCTCTCCACTGTTGATTGAATTGGCTTTTCGTCAGGTTCAGGGTATCCCAGAGGTCCACTCCTCTGCGGAGCGCTTTCTCCCCGCTTATATCAGGCTCCTGTCTCTCCTGCCCTGCCTTTCTCAATTCTCCTTGACGATCCCCTTTAATCTTATTCAGGATACTCCGTTTCCCTTCTTCGTCACATCTTAATCCGTTATGAGGACAGACTTCCTGGCAAGTATCACAACCAAAGATCCGCTTGCCTAAGGCTGTTCTTTGCCGCTCTGTCAGAGGTTCTTTGCTTTGAGTCAGGTAAGAAAGACATTCGTTGGCTTGAAAGTGCCTTGTTCCTAAGATTTGAGCAGGGCAGGCCCTGATACAGCGTGTACACTTTCCGCATTGCCCGGCAAGGGGTTCATCCGGTGGTAATGCTTTATCCAGGAGCATCAGCCCTAAAGCCACAAAAGAACCCTTCCCGGAAATAATCAACTGCTGATTTTTCCCCAGCCAGCCCAGCCCGGCCCTGGTGGCTAAAGCCCGTTCATTGAGGGGACCTGTATCCACCTGAATTTGAGGTGCTTCTCCCCTCCACCCTGCTTCCCCAAAGGAACTGACCAATTGGTGCAAAGCCCGTTTCACCTGGCTATGATAATCTTCTCCCACCGCTGAGCGGGCCAGAACTCCTTCACCTTTTTGGGGAGGAGCCGAATAAACCAGGGGATACGCCAAAACCACCACGGTCTCACAGGCGGGCCAAATTGCTTTAGGATCCACCCTTTTACGCAGTTCTTGCTCCTCAAAGGAGGTATGATACCCTTGGGCACTGCGCTCCGCCAAAAACTCATACAACCCGGCAACAGGTTCGGCATGAGTAAATCCCACCGCTACAAAGCCCGACTCCAAAGCCAGGTGTCTAAGGCGCTCTTTCCACAGTATCCCTTCTTTTTGATCCACCGAAATCCCCCCTTTCTTCTGCACACTAATAAACAAAGGACTCTGAATCCATCTATTCAAAGTCCTCACTTCTCTCTTTAATACCTTTATTCTATTTCATTTCAAGAAAAATCTCAAACCAACAGAGTCACGCGCTTGCGCCGAAATAAGCATTATTGTCTTCTGTAATCAAAAACATCATGGCGAACGTCAAGCTTAACTTCATTGATCATTACCGTGACATCATCCACCCAGGCGACAGCGGCAGTTTGACAGGGAGAATTCCAGTAGATATTTTTGGATTTGCTTGTCTGATTATTGGTCACCGTACATAACACAGCATAATCCGTTGTCGCCCCGCCATTGTTTAGATAAGCTGTCACAGTATAGGTGTTGTCAGGGGAAGCCAATTCAGTTAGTATGTCCTGCCCATTAATCCGCTGTACGTCGAAAAATGCCCAATAGATACCATAGCCGGCTATCCCCATCAGCGCTATGAACATTATCGACACTGCCATTATTTTATTTTTCATTCTGACTCCCCCGCATAATCCAAGAGCATTTACTTGGTTGCTCTAAAATAGGCATAGGTCATTGGTTCAGCCTTTTGTCTGACTTCGGCATGTTTGACTTCTCCCAGGAACAGGGTATGAGTCCCGGCATCCAGCTGGCCAATCACTTCCGCTTCCAAGGTGGCCACAGCATTGTCCAGCAGGAGAACTCCGGATTGACCCCGGTGAACATCGGGTAAATCCTCAAATTTACTTCCATCCCGTCCGGAGCGGTAACCAAAACGCCGGACATAATCATGACCTTGCTGATTCAGAACAGACACCCCGAAGCGGCCGCTTTGGCTGATCAGTTCATGGGTATAGTTATCTTTATTGATGCCGATGGCTATCCGGGGCGGTTCGGCGGTGATTTGGAAACAGGTATTGGCGCATTGTCCATTATCCAAACCATCAAAATGAGCCGAAATGATAAATAAGCCATAAGAAATACTGTAGAGGGCCTGAATAATAGTCTGGTCATCATCCAGAGCCGGTGCCGCTGCAGCTTGATTCCCATTCCCGCTTACGCGGATTTCAGGTTGTTCAGCTTCTTCAAGTCTTTCAAATTGATCCGGGCCCGCCCCGCAAAGGGGGCAACTCTCAGGGGGATCTTCCCCTTCATGAATATAACCGCAGACGATACATCTCCATTTTGTACTCATACCCTTCACTCTCTTTCTCTCTTCGCATAATTTCTTCCTTTAAAATGTTTATATTCCTTCTCCAGAAATCCCGTGGTCAGAGGAATCCAATCGATACTGACAACACGGGTCTTCCTTAAGCTCTCTTTAAAATCCCCCCATTCTCTTCCCTTGATCTTATGCTCTTGGGCAAATTTCTCCAATTCACCCCACTCCAGTTCCTGGTGACGCTTTTGCACGGCATTATTTGTTTGGTGAAGCTTTTCCAGAAGCTCCTCAAAGATTTCCTCCTCCTTAGGCTCCCGCTTCTTCCCCCCATAAAAATCAGCCCGCCACAGTTCTAAAAGCTGATCAACTCTTGCCAAGCGATAGGAGCGGCCATCCCACCCTTTCTCCCAGACGAATTGCCTCATCTTCTGGTTCAGCTGCAGGGCACTGCCCTCGCCGCGGAGTTCCGCTATAAAGCTCAAGGTTCCACTCATATGATTTTCGATCAGCCAGAGCAGCTCCTTTTCACCCCCCTCTCCTTCTTTACCTAAAACCATGGCCAAGCGAAAACGGGCTAAAATCTGACGGGTAAGGCGCCCGCTTTCTTTCTCATGGCCAAGAAAATGGCGTTTGCCATCCCGCACCCATTCGAATCCCCTGCGGAAGGAAGGGTCTTTGCGAATACGCTTTACCTGAATAACCTGAGGATAATGATCCAGACGGGTTCCATGTACTTCCACATAGTCTCCATGGTAGCGATGGAGCTGGCGCCCAAGAATCCGATACTCACCGATGTAATAGCCTTTATCTTCTGCCCAGCATTTCCCCCAGACATAGCACTCCCGACTGGCCACTTCCCATTTCCCCAGATCATGAAACAGTCCGGCCAAGCGCAGAATCGGCTGGGGCGGGGTATTGGCCAGCACCTGCAAAGTATGCTCCCAGGCATCTTTAGTATGGTAACGATTCTGGGCTAAGCCATGCAGCCTGGCCAGCTCCGGCAAATATAGGGTCAAATACCCCAGTTCATCCAGCAGACGGATACCTGCCGCCGGGTCAGCCAAGGTTAAGATCCGGCCCAATTCCTCAGAAGTCCGCTCACTGGCCACGTTCTTTAACTCGGGCAGAAGACTTTGGGCAGACCTAAAGGTGTCCTCCTCGATGTCCATCCCGTATTGAACACTGAAACGCACCATGCGGAGAATCCGGACCGGATCCTCCCTGAATCGCTCCCAGGGATTGCCGCAAGCCCGCAGAAGCTTATTTTCCAGATCCTCTCTTCCTTGAAGAGGATCAATCAATTCTCCTGTCCGAGCGTCTTGAAAAACAGCATTGATAGTAAAATCCCTTCTTAAAGCATCCGCCTCAAGATCGCCGTCAAAGAAGTTAATATCCATGCGCTGCCCTTGCTGAAACACACTAAGGGTTTGATGCTTTGCCCCTATTTTCAGGGGATGATAGCCCCACTCCCGCAAATGCTTTTCCAGCTCCACCAAAGGGATGGGGATGATTCCATCCACATCCTTGCCGGGGCGGTTGAGCAAGTGATCCCGGACGGTCCCTCCCACGATGTAAAAGGGGGTTATTGCGGATATCTTTTTAATTAGCTCTTCCTGGTATAAGTCCATATCCATCCCCCTTTTCTGATAGTGCAAAGGGACCCCGGCGGGTCCCTTAACAAAGCACAGTAAGCTTGGGCCCCATCTTGATCTCCCAGGGACTTTCCGGTCCCCACTCCCCATCCAGATCTGAAAAAACAGGCCTCTCCGTAAACACTTTAAGTTCCGAAGTCTGGAATTGAAGGATTTGATCACTGCCTACTTTACCGCCGCCTACCAGGTGCAGAAGCATACGCATGGTATCCGGCCAGCCGCTATGACGAATGATGACAAAATCCAGTTTCCCGTCATTCAAGGAAGCTTTGGGAATCAATTGTCTGAACCCACCTACGGAAACCCCGTTGACCGCCAAAATAAGCATGGCTTCTTCGCTGATCATGGTTCCCTCCCATTCATATTCCACCTTGAAGGGGCGATAAGTGGGCAGGGTTTCGATACCTTTTAAATAATAGGCCAATTGACCTAAACGATTTTTGACATGAACATCTACCTTGGGCGAGACATCGGTCAGCAAACCGGCACTAAACACATTAACAAAATAACGCCCATTGACCTGTCCCAGATCCATCGCAAAGGGGGAACCCTGTACAATCACTTGGCAGGCTTCGGAAATTTTCTGCGGCAGGCGCAGTCCAAAGGCTAAATCGTTAGCTGTTCCTACAGGCAGGATGCCCAAAGCCGGGCGCTGGGAGGAAGGTATCTTCATCAACCCATTGACCGCCTGATGAATACTGCCGTCTCCTCCGGCAATAACCAAGCGTTCCACATCTGTGCTCAGGGAAGAAGTGTGCTCAATATCTGTGGGGGATTCCGTCCGGTGAACCGTGACTTCATACCCTCCCTCCTGAAACACGCGGATGGCCGTGTCCATCTCCTGGATCAAGCGACGGCGGCCGGCATAAGGATTATAGATGAGACGAAGCCTCTTCCTATTCATTGAACATATCTCCTTTGGCAACCGGGTAGCCCTATTTCAGATTTTCCGGGTTAAGTCCCTGCAGTTCGGGTATCACGAAGCGGCCATTCTGGCGGATGAGGACATCGTCAAAATAGATTGCCCCACCCCCGTACTCCGGCCGCTGAATGCAGACCAAATCCCAATGGATGGCCGATTTATTGCCATTATAGCAATTATCATAGCAATTTCCCGGAGTGAAATGGAAGCTCCCGTCGATTTTCTCATCGAAAAGAGTATCCTTCATGGGATGGAGGATATAGGGGTTGACCCCAATAGCAAACTCCCCAATATAACGGGCTCCTTCATCCGTATTGAAAATTTCCTCGATACGCTGGGTATCATTGGCAGTAGCTTTGATGATTTTACCATCCTTAAACTCCAGTACGATATTTTCATAAGTAAACCCTTGATATAAAGCCGCTGTATTGTAAGAGATCCGCCCGTTCACAGATTCCCGGAGGGGTGCTGTATAGACCTCCCCATCGGGGATATTCATATGGCCATCGCATTTAATCCCTTTCATCCCCTTAATGGAGAAGGTCAAATCCGTTCCGGGGCCTGTGATCCGCACTTTGTCCGTCCGCTCCATTAATTGTACCAATGGCTCCATAGCCTGAGACATTTTGGCATAATCCAAATTGCAGACGTTAAAATAGAAATCTTCAAAGGCTTCCAGGCTGGTATTGGCCAGTTGGGCCATGGAGGCGTTGGGATAACGCATAACCACCCACTTGGTATGAGATACCCGTTGATCCGTTACCGTTCTCAGGTATTCCTTTTGGTAGATGCTCATCTTGTCGCCAGGAACATCTGAGAGCTCATTGGCATTTTCTCCTGCTCTGATCCCCACAAAAGCATCCATCTCTTTCATACGGGCTAAATCCCAACGAGCCATGGCCTGAGCCTGCTCCTCGGTCATTCCTTTTAAAAGCTCACGCAATAGGGTATGATTATTAACAGATAAAAAAGGATAGCCACCCGCCTCATAAGCATACTTTACCAAAGCCTGAGCCAGGGGAATCTCCAAGCCATTGACTTCAATCAGGACTTTTTCCTCCGGCTTCAGTTCTATAGCGTAATTGATAATGGATTGTGCTAATTTTTCCATCCGTGGATCTTTCAATGATATTGCCTTCTTTCTCTTGTTTTTTATGTGCCGCGTTTATCTTATGCCGCAGACCTTATTTGGCATATTTATGTAATTCTATAGTCTTATTGAAAATTCCTTTCTAAAAATACCGATCACATATAGAGGAGCATCATGCAGCATGAATCATGAGCAAGATCTTTGGACCTATACTCTCCAGCCCCAGGATGACGGAGTGAAATACCAGGACATCCTTTACCGCCGGTTCCATTTCTCCCGTAAATTAATCCAGCATCTGAAACAAGGAGAACGGGTCTGGGTCAATGGCGTATTCACCTTTTTGACAACCCGGGGGAAAGCCGGTGAGACTCTGTCCGTTCAGCTCCAACCCCCGGAAACCAACAGCATCCCCGGCGAAAACCTGCCCCTGGACATCCTTTACGAAGACGACTATTTTATCGCCGTCAATAAACCGGCCGGTCAGGTCGTTCATCCTACGCCCCGCTATCCTGAGGGAACCATCGGCAACGCCGTTGTCGGCTATTGGCTGGCCAAAGGGGAAGCGCGCCCCTTTCGCCCTATCCACCGCATCGACCGCAACACCTCAGGAGTGGTCGTGATCGGCAAAAATCAGTTCGCCCACCAGCAGATGGCTTGGCAGCACGCCCATGGCCGCATTCACAAATGCTACCGGGGAATCGTAGAAGGCCAGGTGAAAGAAGACCAGGGCACCATCAAGGCCCCTATTGCCCTTGCCCCGGGCAGCTTTATACAAAGACAGATTTCCCCGGAGGGCTTACCTGCAGTCACTCATTACAAAGTTCTGGAACGTTACCAAGACACCTCTTTGCTGGAATTTATCCTGGAGACAGGCCGCACCCACCAGATTCGGGTCCATTGCCAACATCTGGGGCATCCTCTTTTAGGAGACGACCTCTATGGGGGCAATCTGGCAAGAATAAACCACCAAGCCCTCCACTCCTCCATCTATGAGTTCAACCATCCTCTGACCGGTGAACTCACCACCATCCAGGCTCCTCTGCCTGAGGATTTGCAGCAGCTTCTGAGGGAACTGGAGCGGGGCAGGTAGAGCTTTGCTTGTCCGGGTCGCCGCGTAGCTTTACGCACAACACGTACTCCATAGCTCCAAGGCTGGGGCTTAGAGCCTGAAGCTTGGGAGGTCCAAGAGCCTGAGGCTCTTTGCGAGACATTAATTGGATCAGTACCAACCTTCCAAAGCCTGCCAACTATCGCCGACCCTGCCGCCCCAAGCGGCGTCGGTAAAGACGAAAAAAGCGGCTTGGATAAGACAACTTACCCCACAGCCCCCACAACGCCCTGCCCACTCGAGCCCAAGAAGCGGCCCAAGGATTTTGTTTTACAGGAAGGGAGCGAATCTAAGCGAGCGGAAACAAAACTTCGCGAAAAGCACGCAGCGGAGTCGGGTTGGAAACAGGACGTTTCCAACCACCCATTGAGCAGGAGCGATTTGGGTGGGCACCCGACGGAGCGGCGGGCTTTTCGCGTTAGTTTTGTCCGCGCAGCTTATTGAGCGACCGATGTAAAACAAAATCCTGGAGACCCACTCTCAAGGACTCTCCAAAACAGACGTGCAATGCGGGCACCGCGTCGCTTCCTTATGGATTTCCACATAACAATAGGGACAGGGCTTGGTGGTCTTTTCCTCCACCACCGCTTCCTTAACTTCCTTCTTTCTGTTAAACCGGTTAATCTGTTTAATAACGATGAAAATAGTAAAAGCGATGATCAGAAAATCCACGATATTATTAATGAATAATCCATAATTCAAGGTAGGGACCTTAGCAGCCTGAGCCTCGGCAATGGTAGCAAAATCGCCCTTTCCCAGAGTAATAAAGGCATTGGAAAAATCCATCTGACCCAAAAGAAGACCTACCAAAGGCATAATCACATCATTGACTAGAGAGGTAACGATTTTGCCAAAAGCGCCTCCGATAATAACACCCACAGCCAGATCAATGACATTCCCTTTCATGGCAAATTCTTTAAATTCTTTCCACATTTTCTATTCTCCCTTACTTACCATTTCTTAATCCGCATTTCTTCATACATTCTGCCAGCACTTCCGGAAATGCATAAATTTCCTCAGGTTCATATTCCCCCATTAAGCAGATTTGGACCCAGTTGCGCTGAAGAAGATAGGCGCTGCGATAGCTGAGAACATAGCCCTCTTCCTCCAATAGCTCACCACACTCCAGGGATGGCACTTCCCGGGGCAGTACCAGGGTAAGAATATTGGGGGCGGCGTCTTCCGGTGAGGCTAATACTTGAAGCCTAAGCTCCTGCAGCTTCGCTCTGAGCCACTCCCCCTGTCCTTGGTTGATGCACAGCTCTCTTTCCGCCGCATAGTGCAAAGCTTGTTCCAAGGCATAGATGAGGTTGGAGGATTGGGTAAAAGGAACCCCCTCCGACTGTTGATATAATTCCAGATCCATATAGCGGGGCAATCTTCCGCCCTCCAGGGCCTGATTATAAAAGACGAAACTCAGCCCGGGATAGGAACAGAGGGCTTTGCCGCTGACTCCGGTGGCTAAATAGACCCCGCTTAAATCTACGGGTACCGCACCGATGGAGCTCACGCAATCCACAGCCAGGGGAATGTGATGGCGGTGACAGAGGTCCTTCAGTCTTGGCAAATCATTGAGCACTCCGGTGGAGGTTTCCAGATGAACCGCCCAGAGCCACTGCAGCGAACCCTCCCCCTTGCTCAGCTGTTTTTCAATGTCTTCATAATCGAACCCTTTTCCCCAAGGAATACTATATTCCTCAAAATGGAGACCTGCCCGCCGTGCCTGATCCAGCAAACGGTTCCCGAACTCACCGTTGCTGAGAACCAGGCCTTTTTTCCGCCCCAGGGCCGTGCGGAGATAAGCCCCCACCACATCATTGGCCAAAGTCCCTGATCCCAGCAGGATCTGAACATAGTGAACCTTTAGCCATTGGGCCAGCTGCTTTTTGAGCCGGGCCATTACGGCCAGGAACTCCTCCGACCGGTGAGAACGGGGCGGACGCTGCCAAGCCTCTTGTACCTCCCGACGAAGCCTGACCGGACCGGGGAGAAAATTCACACCGCCTCTGCGGTCATCTTTGCTTTGAAAAGCCTTAAACAATTCGATAAGCTTTTGGCTCATCTGCTCCCGTGTCATGTACATGGGCTGATAAGCAGCCGCCGCTGTCCCGACCAGAGGGCCAAAAGGCTTAAAGCCCAAGTGATTATATAGTTTCAACTGCCTTACTGTACCAGAGATCACGGCCAGATCATAACCCTTTTTCTGACAATGCTCAAAAAGCAGGCTCATCAGCCCCAGCAGCACCCGCGTCCCCCGCACCTCCTTCTCTACGGCCAAGAGCCGAATTTCGCAGATTGAGCTATAGGGAGGCAGATAGGCATCTAAATCCGCCAATTTCCGATCGATGGAAAAAGGGCGTTTGTCCCGGCAGGCCAACATCCCGATCAGCTTCCCCTGGCGCAGACCAATGCAATAGGTGTTTTCCCAGTGGAATGGATCAACCAGCCTTTCCTGACTGTTCACTTCATGTTGAGGAATTTCTTTGACAAAGGTTTGGTAGTTTAAACGGTGGATTTGTTCAAATTCCTCTTCATCAGTGGCAATTTTAAAGATTAAATCCGTTCTTGCCATTACCTTCTCCTTTGCGATGATTTATTACTCAGCATTGCCCGGATATTCTTCCGGTGAGCCAAGAGTATGAGGATAGCCAGAACAGCCAAACCTGCCGACTGCTCAATCGGTCTCGCCATGATCAAGGACAGAATAGGGATGCCCAGAATCGCCGCCAGACCGCTTAAAGTAAATTGGCGGGTCAAAGCGAAAGCAAACAGGAACACCCCTGCCGCAGCCGAAGCCAGCATGGGATCGACGACCAGAATTCCGCCCAGTGCCGGTGCGACTCCCTTCCCCCCGCGCAGGCCCAGCTGCAAGGGCCAGATATGCCCGGCCACACCTGCGATCAAACAAAGAATAAGGGTAGTCAGCGATAGGTTGAGGAGCATGGACAAGGCCGGCACCAAGGCTCCCTTGAGGGCATCACCCATTAAGGTAAGCAAAAATCCCTTCTTGCCCAGAACTCTTCCCGTATTGGTAGCCCCCGTTGCCCCGGACCCCTGGTTGCGAACATCTTCCTGGCGCCAGAGTTTGACAAGATAGTACCCGGTGCTCATACCTCCCAGGAGATAAGCACCCAAGATCATGAACAGATCGATCATTCCAGCCTCCTTTGATGCAAGCTTCATTTCTTCCCCTCTAGGAATATACTACCATATGTATGGAATATCTTGCCATATCCTTGGCGGTTTATTATTCTGCTAAGAGAAAGGAAGGGTAGCATGGAAGCTGTTCAACTTGATACGATAGAAAAAAACAAATCCATTGAAACCATGAATTACTTTGAGCTCTTAGCCTGGCTGGGCATTGGGAGCTCCCATCCGGGAGGATTTCCCGCCACCATCAAAAACCTGGAAGTTATGGATGTTAACTCCGGGGATTTCATTCTTGACGCAGGCTGCGGCAGTGGTCTTACCGCCTGCTATTTGGCCAAAAACAAGGGCTGCAAAATTATCGGTGTCGATATCAATTCCCAAATGATCGAAAAAGCCCGGCAGAGAGCCGAGCACGAAGGAGTAGCTCATCTGGTGGAATTCCGGGTAGCCGATGTCAACCGCCTGCCCTTTCCCGATGATCATTTTGATTGGATCATGTGCGAATCGATCACAGTCTTCTTAGATAAAGGCAAAGTCTATCAAGAGTTCTTTCGCGTCTTAAAACCTGAAGGCCGGATTGCCGATCTGGAGATGGCTTTGCTCTATGAGCTGCCCCCCCAGCTTCGCTCTCAGATGGAGTCCTGCTATGGCCAAGGCACTGATCCCCTGTCTTTTGAGGAGTGGAACAAAACCTTGACCGCAGCGGGGTTTGTGGACGTAGAAATCAAAAATCCCCAGGCCTTGCAGAACACCAACAGCAACCTCGTCTTAAACGAACTAAAAAATGACTGGATGCTGGTTAAAGATCTGGTGCAAAAGGTCTCCAGCCAACCGGGCCTCTACAGACGCTTGCAGCAAAATGCCAATTTTATGAAATACTATAAAGGGTATTTCGGCTTCGGCCTGGTCAGCGGCCGCAAGCCCACACCCCCGGAACCGCCTAAGCCGCCGACCTTTAAAGAGAGGTGTGTGAATAAATTCAAAACCATCTTTAAGGGCAACTTTTTTCAGCGCAAATCATGTTCTGTATAATAAACGATCCCAATAGCGCCGGGGCCGACATGAAGCCCGATCACCGGACCGATGGGCATCACCTTAATATTGGCAGTGACCTTATCCTTAATTTTCTTCACCAAGGCCTGGGCTTCATCGAGGCAATTAATATGGTGAACCGCAATCTCCCCTAACCCATAGGCGCCGATGTCCTCAAGCATCTTATCAATCATGGCCAACACGGCTTTCTCCTTATGCCGCACCTTGGTCAGAACCAAAACCTTACCCTCTTCCACCGTGAGAATGGGAATAATTTTAAACAGATTACCGATTAAGGCACCGGCTCCGCCGATCCGGCCGCCCTTTTTCAAATAGTCCAGATTATCCGGTATAAACAAAAAACGGCTGCGCATAATCGTCTGCAACACAACCTCTTTGACCTCAGCGAGGCTCTTCCTGGCTTGGGCAGCCCGGGCTCCCTGCATCACGGCAAATCCTAATTGCATAGAATTGGAGCGGGAATCAATGATCTCGATCTGGGCATCGGGATAGTTCTCCAGAACCATCTCTTTCGCTAATTGAGCGGTGGAAAAGGTCCCGCTCATATCGGAGGATAGGAAAATCCCGCACAAGCTTTCACCTGCCGAGACCACCTTTTCCATCTCCTGATAAAATTCACCGATGGAAGGCTGGGAAGAGGTCGGTATCCCCTTGGCTTCCATCATCTTGTAAAACTCTTCATTAACTAAGTCGCTTTCCCGCAGTGATTGATCACCAAAAGAGACATTCAAAGACACCCGTCTTATCTCCAATTCTTGTCTTGCTTCATCATCTATGTAGCTTGTGCTATCGGTTAACACACGGACAGCCATTTGTTCATCTCCTTTTTTTAATAATTACTTTCAATTTTACAATAAAAGAAGCTAAAAGGGAATTAAGCCCGCTGCTAAAGCGGGCTTAATTTCACTATCCGGGAATATAAACTTGCCTTATGTACTCCTTATCCATAAGGGCAACCAACGACTTCGCCCTTGGTGAGGCGGGAAAATACCTTGACCCAAATCATTTATATAACCTTTTTGTGTTCACTTCTTCATGGTATAATATGGGTAACACACGCCATAGGGTTTTTGGTAAGAGAGGCAGGTGAAAGTTTGAAAGAGTTCATCAGTCTGAAAATTGATTACGCCTTCAAACTTATTTTCGGCAAGGAGGGCAACGAAGCCATCCTTATTGCCTTTCTCAATGCCGCCCTCAAGCTGCCCCAAGAACGCCGGATCGAAGAAATCACGATTATAAATCCGGAGTTGAACAAAGAATACCCAGAGGATAAAAAATCCATCCTGGATGTTCGAGCCATAACCAGCCAAGGGATGCAGATCAATATTGAAATTCAATTAAGCAACCAATATGACATGGAAAAGCGTTCCCTTTACTATTGGGCCCAGATGTACTCCCGTCAGATCAGAGAAGGCATGGCTTATAAGGAATTGACCAAAACGGTGTCCATCAATATATTAGATTTTAATTACTTGAAGCAGACTCTAAACTACCACAATGTATTTCATCTTCATGAAGATGAAGAAAAATTTCAGCTGACCGATGTTATGGAAATACACTTCATAGAGCTGCCCAAGCTGCTGGTTAAGTGGCGAAGACGAGAAATCAGTCTCTGGGAAAATGAATTGGTCCGCTGGCTGTTGCTCCTGGAAGGAGCGGATAATCAGGAAATCTTGCAGATATTGGAGGAGATTGCCATGAAAGATCCCGTACTGTATCAGGCCATGAACGCCTGGGAGGAAACCAGCGAGGATCCGCGCATCCGAGAAGCTTACTTTGATAGACGCAAGGCCATCCTGGATGAGAAGGCTGCCATCCGCGAGGCCGAGCTCCGGCTGCAGGAAGCCCTTGAGGAAGGGATGGCAAAAGGAATAGAGGAAGGCAGAGCAAAGGGAATAGCAGAAGGCAAGGCAGAAGGTAAAGCTGAGGGTAGAGCTGAAGGCAAAGCTGAAGTGGCGAAAAAGCTCTTGGTTCTGGGCGTTGAAATAACCAAGATTGCCGAAGCGACAGGATTGTCTGAGGAAGAGATATCAGGCTTAAAAGATTAATCCTCAAACCAAGCAACTCTAAATCCTCCCTTAAAAGCCAAAAGAACAGAAATTGTGGTTAATCACAATCCTGTTCTTTTTCTTTAATTTCAGAAGAAAACCCTGCTGCTAGGGCAGGGCTGATTCAGTCGAATGCAAGCCCAAGATATGCTGTTTTTCCCCATACTCCATCGTCAGGAGCAACGGCTCCCCATTCCCGGCAACTTGTTCTTTTCAGCATGCCAAAGGAGCGGATTTGACCTCCCATCTCCTGACCCCAAGGGGCAGGTGTCCGGATGATGAATTCCTGAGCCGGGATGGTTTGGGCCAAGGCCTTCAATCCCTGAGCAATAAGCGTCTCTGGAACTAAAAGCTCCTTAACCAAAACCTTATCCTCAGTCAAACATTCCACCGCCGCGCACCCCTGAACTCCCCCGCTGCTTAGCTCATAAAGGTCTGCCCCGGAAAGCCGGGAAACCTGCTTTTGATAGGCAACCTCTTCTTCCCCATAGGCGATATAAGGAGTTCCGCGGAGAAGCTGATTGCGGATGCTGTTATACGTTTGAGGAAGGGCAGCCGCAACCGCAAAGTCCGGTGTTTCCTCCATCTTAGTATAGGGGGGCTCACCCATAACCCGAATCTCATCGCGGTTCAGTACCGCTTCACGGAGGGTAAATTCTGCCTGGTACCCTTGCCGCTCATAAAAGCCGAACAGCTTCTCTTCAGCCGGTACCAGAACACATAACTCTGCCTGCCGGCTTCCCAGATAAGACCGGGCCCACTCCATCAGCTCCGAGGCCATCCCCCGGCGCTGAAAATCCGGATGGGTGGCAATGGCATAAAGCATAGCGCCTTGCCTGGTCTTCTGCCCTTCGGGGCCGTCCACATATTGGATCGGAATCATAGTCAGCATCGCCGTAATAACCTGATCGACAAGATAGACAGCAACCTGTTCCGGATGGAAACGCCGGGCAAAATAAAAATCAATAAAAGAATCCCCATCCCCAAAGCAAAGCTTCCAGATAGCTTTCAGTCGCTCCATATCGGACCAAAGAGCCGGCCGCATTTCTTTCATAGCTGTCTCCTTATTTTTAAAGTCAAACCGCAGGGAACTGCCTAAGCAAAATACCGGGCCAGGAACTTCTCTTCCATTTTATCAGGATGATAGGATAATTTTGCTTTGCGCAACCCCTCATACCCCATGTCCTCTTCCCGGTTCACATAGATCATATCCGGATAGGTCTCCCTGATCCATCTCACAAATTCCCGGTTAATCATTTGGTAAGCTCCTTGAATCTCCCCAAAGGCTTTCTCCACATGGACCACATAAGTATCGGAATTGAGCCGTTCTCCCATGGTAAAGGCCACGATCTTGCCATCCGCGCGCAGTAACCCACCTTCCAGCTCCAGGTCTGTGAAGTAATCAAAATCCCGTTTTACAGCACAGTATTCAGCCCTTAGCTGCTCATCATCTTTACAGTCATTCCTCCGGCACCATTCCAAATTCATTTCCCAACATTCAGCCAGGTTTTCCGGAGTGAGCAGCTCGAAAGCCCAGGTATGATTGGCCTCGAAACGATTGATATGGTTTCGCTTGGCCTGCAGCTTTCTCCCGGCCAGCGTAGCCAGCTTCTCCGCCAGATAGACATAATCAAAGCTATCCCGCATTTCTTCATATTCAAAATGCTCAGGATACAATTCCTTCAAAGTCGCCATATTTTCCGGGGAAATTCCCAGTACGATAAATTCATGCCCATTTTCCTGGGCATCTTTTTTCATTGCTTCCAGAACCGGCTGCACATCACCGGTGCCTGCCGGATAAAAATAATAAGAGGTCTCTGCCAGCCGTCCTTTGATCACAAGATAATCCTGCACTTGAGCCACCTGGTAGTGATACGTCCCCGACCATGAAAATAAATTCGTAAAATTTTGATGACAACCACTAAGATCCGCCGCTTCCAGCAGAGATTTTACCCACTCTTTATCTCTCATCTCTATCTTTTTAAAGTCAATCATATTCTATCCACCTTATGTTCTGCTATTTTTGTAATTGTCCTAGGCATGATATTATTATATTATAGGAATAACTTACCAATGTCTAGAATCCTCCCTGCTCTCCTTAGAGCACTTCTATTATAATACCTTATTTTTTCTTCGAATCAAAGTGACAAATCTTTGGGATGCTATTCATTGAAGTATCCGCTTAGGAAGGGGTAAACCATTGATCAAATTTATCATTCACCGCTTTATTCCCCACCATGAAAACATCTCAGATAAGCGGGTTCGCGAGCGGTATGGAGTTCTGGCGGGAGCATTAGGTATCATCTGCAACCTGATTTTATTTATACTTAAGCTTTTGCTGGGCCTTTTTATGAACAGTATTGCTGTTATTTCCGACGCTTTTAATAACCTCTCCGACTGCGGCTCCTCCGTCATCGCCATCATCGCGGCCAAAATGAGCAACCGGCCGCCGGATATAGAACACCCCTTTGGTCACGGCCGGATCGAGTACATCTCTTCCCTGGTCGTCTCGTTTATTATCTTTATGGTCGGCATCGAACTTCTCAAAAATTCCTTCACTAAGATCCTGCACCCGGAAGCGGTCATTTTCAGCTGGATTTCTTTAGTTATCCTGCTTTTTTCTGTACTTTTAAAAATCTGGATGTATTTCTATAACCGTTATATCGGGAATATCATTAATTCGGGAATCAATAAAGCCACTGCTTATGACAGCCTCAACGATGCTTTAGCCACCAGTGCCGTCATCCTCTCCACATTGATTGGTCACACTTTTGATCTTGCCATTGACGGATATGTTGGTCTTCTCATCTCCCTTTTCATCCTTTATACAGGATATAATGTGGCCAAGGAAACAGTCAATATCTTATTGGGCTCCTCCCCTAACCCCGAATTGTGCAATCAGGTCAAAGGCTTTGTCAATGAAGGAATGTATATTATCGGCACTCACGATTTAAAAGTTCACGATTACGGCCCCGGCCGCACCATCGCCTCCATTCACGCCGAGATTCAGGATACGGTAAACATTGTCGACGCCCATTTGATTATTGATGACTTGGAAAAGCGCATCTCCGAAGAACTGAACATCAATATTGTCATTCATATCGACCCTATTACCACTGACAAAGAAAAAATTAAAAGTATGGAGGAGATCGTTAAATCCGCCGTGGAGGAAGTAAACAACTCCTTTGTCGCGCATAATATCCGTATGACCATAGGCTATCGCTGTATGAATGTCATCTTTGAATTATCCGTCCCCTCTCCCCAGATCCCTGACGCCGATACTATCCGCAAGGATATTATTCATAAACTAAAGGAAAAAGATCCCCAACTCAATGTTATTGTCAACTCAGTTACAACCTTGGTTTAGACATTATACAGATTAAATTGGAGCGTGATTCAACTATGTGGTTTGCCAAATCTCAGGAGGAAACGCTTAAAGAGCTCAATGTAAACCCTGTTACCGGGCTCAGCAGTCAGGAAGTCCAAGCCCGCTTGGAGCAATACGGAACCAATAAGCTTAAAGGAAAACCCAAGAAAAGTTTAATCGCCTTGTTCTTTGCCCAATTAAAAGATATGCTGATTTATGTCCTGATCGGTGCTGCTTTGATCACCCTCTTTATCGGGGAATATGTGGACTCCATTATCATTCTCCTGGTGGTCGTCCTCAACGCCGCCATTGGCGTTTTCCAGGAATTCAAAGCCGAAAAAGCTATCGAAGCCTTGCAGCAAATGACTACACCTAAAACACTGGTCCGCCGGAACGGCGAGGTCCTGGAAATCCAATCGGAGGAACTGGTGCCCGGAGATATTGTCCTCATCGATGCCGGCCGCTTTATCCCAGCCGATCTGCGCCTCATCGAGAGTGCCAATCTCCAAATTGAAGAGTCGGCTCTCACCGGTGAATCCGTTCCTACGGAAAAAGTCGCTCAGGAAGTCCTTCAGGACCCTAAAACTCCCCTTGGCGATCAAGTGAATATGGCCTTTATGTCCACTTTAGCTACTTATGGCCGGGGTGAAGGTGTGGTGGTGGGCACCGCCATGGAAACAGAGATCGGGAAAATCGCCAAGATTCTTGATGAAGAGATCGATGAGATGACCCCCCTGCAGAAGAGAATGGAAGAGTTAGGGAAGGTCTTGGGCTATCTGGCCATCGGCATCTGTGTCCTCATCTTTGTGATCTCCTTTTTCCAGAAACGGGACCTCTTTGAAATGTTCCTGACTGCCATCAGCTTAGCTGTGGCTGCCATCCCCGAGGGTCTTCCCGCTATTGTTGCCATTGTCCTGGCTCTGGGGGTGACCCGGATGTCCAAAATCAATGCCATTGTCAAAAAACTGCCTGCTGTGGAAACTCTGGGCTCTGTCAATATCATCTGTTCGGATAAAACCGGAACCCTGACTCAAAACCAAATGACAGTGGTCAAGTATTACACACTGAATAATTTACAAGAGGTGCCCCGGGAGGGCTCAGATTTTGACGCCACGATTCATGCCAAAGAGCTGATGAAGACCTTTGTCCTTTGCTCAGATGCTACTTATGAACAGGGCCAGGGCACAGGCGATCCTACGGAGATTGCCCTGGTGGTCTTAGGGGAGCGCTTTAACCTGGGGAGAAAAACCTTGCATGCCGAATATAAGCGGGTAGGAGAAAATCCCTTCGATTCCGACCGCAAACTCATGTCCACCCTCAATGAAGAGAACACAGGCTACCGGGTCCATACCAAAGGAGCGATTGACAATCTTCTCAAGCTCTCAACCACCGCCTTAGTTGACGGAAAAGTAGTCCCCCTTACGGAAGAGATGAAGCAGGAGTATCTCCGTGTGGCTGACGAAATGTCCGACGCTGCTCTGCGGGTGCTGGGGGCCGCTTACAAAGATGTGGACAGAGTGATCAGCCCCCAGGAGATGGAGCAGGATCTGACCCTCATCGGCATGGTGGGCATGATCGATCCTCCCCGCCTGGAAGTCAGGGATTCCATCCGGGATGCCAAGCTGGCCGGGATCACACCGGTCATGATTACCGGAGACCATAAAAACACCGCCGTGGCCATCGCCAAAGAATTAGGCATCGCTGAGTCCATCGAGCAAAGCATGACCGGCGCTGAGATCGATCAATTGTCCGACGAAGAATTTTCCCAGCGCATCGGCAGCTTGCGGGTCTTTGCCCGGGTATCCCCGGAGCATAAGGTCAAAATCGTCAAAGCCTTCAAATCCCATGGCAATATCGTCTCCATGACCGGGGATGGGGTCAACGATGCTCCTTCCTTGAAAAACGCCGATATCGGAGTGGCTATGGGGATCACCGGCACGGATGTCTCCAAAGGCGCCGCCGATATGATCTTAACCGATGATAACTTCACCACTATCGTCCATGCCATCGAGGAAGGCCGCAATATCTATAACAATATCAAGAAATCGGTGATTTTCCTCCTCTCCTGCAACCTGGGGGAGATCATCGCCATTTTCTTCTCCGTCCTCTTTTTCTGGCCCGTTCCCCTGCTCGCCACCCAGCTTTTGTGGATTAACTTAATCACCGATACCCTGCCGGCCATTGCTCTGGGTGTAGATCCCGGTGATAAAGAAGTCATGCGGCAAAAACCCCGCAACCCCAAAGAAAGCTTCTTTGCCCACGGTTCAGGCATCAGAGCCGTCATCGGCGGAATTTTGATCGGGGCTTTAACCCTGGTAGCCTTCTACATAGGACTTCGTGAATACGGCTATACTTTAGGATCGACGGATATCCCCGCTGATATCCTCACCTATGCCCGCACCATGGCCTTTGTGGTCCTGGCGGCTTCTCAGCTCTTCTATTCCCTGTCCATGCGACATGCCACCAAATCCATTTTTGCTGTGGGCCTCTTCTCCAACCGCTACCTGATTGCGGCGATTATCGTCGGCCTGCTGCTGCAGCTGATGGTGATCTCCGTCCCCTTCCTCTCCGATGCCTTTAAACTCCAGATGCTCTCTTTAAGAGATTGGAGCATTGTCCTCAGCTTAGCCATTACCCCCCTCATTCTTAAGGAGATCTATAAAATCTTTTTGCGCAGAAAGCAGTAAGCCGACACTACGCCGGCTCTTTCTCCACTTCTTTGTCTCGCAGCACACTATGTAAAAAATCAAAGCGCTATAAGCCACAGAGCCGCCCAGTACAAGAAAAGAATTATCTTGTGCTGGGCGGCTCCTTCTTATCACTATAATTTTTGCCATTGTTTACCGTAGAATCACTGCTTTTCAGGCTGAATTTCTCCCGCGGACGACGGAAACACAGGAGGAAGTTTGCGCTGGCAAACCGGACAATATTTCGCATCGGCGGGAGGCTCGGTACCGCAGGCCAAGCATAACCTTTTTTGGCCCGGCATAGCCGTGGACTTTCCACATCGATTACAGCCAATACATATATTTCCGTATCCGCACATCATGACCTCCGCATCAGAGCTGCATAGGCGCCCGCCCCCGCAGCTCCGTCTTTCCTAATGCCTCCGGGGCAGTCTACTTGATTGACCAGAGTACCTGCTTAGGTTTCCTGGCCAGTTCTGCACTGAGCTCTTCGAGGGTTCCAAAACGCATCACATCAGCCAGGCAGTGGTGCACACAGGTGGGCTTCCGGCCTGCGGCCACCCTGTCCTTACAGCCGTCGCATAAATCCGTAGGAATAGGAACTTTGTTCCAATTAAAATGACTTCCTTCATCGTCAGCATCGTCCTTCTGCCAGGGTCCCTCTTCAAAAACCCGGATTCCCCATTTTCCTACCGGGAAATCATGTTCGGTCTTGCAAGCAATCTCGCAGCTCTGACAACCGGTACAATATTCATAGTCGATTAAAAGTCCGTACCCCGCCATTCAACCCGCCACCTTTCTGAATTTCTCCTGGAATCGGTTCATATCCACATCATAGCTTTCCTTGAGGGGCGTGATTTTGCAGATCATGCATTTATAAGGCGCTCCAAATCCCAGGGAGCCATTGTAATGATTGGGAATCAGCGTATTGACATTGGAATGCCATACCCCGGAGAGATTGGGTTCATCGGCCTCCTGTTCCGGGAACCACCAACCGTGCTGTGCCATGACCGTACCTTGGCGTACTGTGGGGGTTACCTTGGCCTTAAACTTAGCTTCCCCGAACTGGTTGGAGATTTCCACCCACTGCCCTTCCAGCAAACCCAAAGCAGCAGCATCTTCCGGGTTAACCTCGAGCAGGGGGTTCGGATTTAATTCACGTAACAGCGGAACCTGACGGTGTTCGCTGTGGAAGTAGGCGTAAGTCCGGGCGCCGGTGGTCAGGATGAAGGGATACTCTTTGGCTAATTCAGGAGTGGAATAGGGGCTGAAGGGAGGCTCCCGGTAATAAGGCAGCGGATCTGAGCCCACACCTTCGAACATGTAGGAATAAAGCTCAACCCGTCCCGTTGTGGTCAGGAACCCGGTCTGACGATCGGGGCGGAGATGGCCTGTCTGATACTTGTAATATTTGCGTCCCTGCTGGATGTGTACCTTTTCCCGGATTGTATCGAAATCTTCCTTGCCGCCGCCGATCAGATTTCTTTGGGCACGCCGGTTGTTGAGCCACGCTTTTTCATCCGTATGTCTTGTTACATACTGCTCCCTGCCCAGGTATTTGCCCAACTCTACGGCAATCTCAACATCACTCTTGCACTCGCCCACTGCGATGGCCTGATTGGTGACCCCAAAATGAATCTGAGAGCCGGAATAATGGGTGTAGTTAATGCTGTCGTGCTCCGGGGCGCATTTCAAGGGCAGGAACAAATCGGCACAGGCCTGAATAGTGGGAGTCATAAAAACGTCGGTGGCAAAGACAAAATCCAGCCTTTTCAGGGCTTGATGCCACTTTTTGCTTTCCGCAGAGTTGGTTGGGGCAATAATATTGGTGGACTGAATCATGGCCATCACGATCCGATAAGGTTTATCCGTCATGAGGCAGTCCAGCATCAGGTCGGCATGGGCATTGCGGATGGAATTGACGTACAGTGGATACTCCTTCATGCCGATGGTTTTATTTCTCAGTTCCTCCCCCAAGGCGACCCATCCGTCCAATTGATGTCCGGTAGCCGCATAGGTGGAGGTCATACCATCCTCTGCTTCCGGCACTGCCGATTTGGCTTCTCCCACCAGCTGGCCCCCGGGTTTATCCAGATTCCCCGTAATGGCGATCAAACTTAAGATACACTGGGCAGCCTGGGTGCCGTTCTGGTTCTGGTCGATGGCCAGGCCCCAGGCAATTCCCGCTTGGGCGGCACCGGCATACATTCTGGCGGCCTTCCTGATGATCTCCGCATCCACCCGGCAGATCTCTGCCGCCTTTTCCGGAGTCATATCAGCCACCCGCTCTTTCAGTTCATCAAAGCCGTAACACCAGTTTTCCACGAAATCCTGATCATACAGCTCTTCATTGATAATCACATTGAGCCAGGCCATCCCCATAGCCGCATCCGTACCCGGGCGCAGGCGCAGATGGACGGCGGATCGTGTCGCCAGCCAATTGACACGGGGATCCACGGAAATAATTTGGGTGCCCCGCTTCATCAAATCGATCAAAGCGTGGCCAAAGAGACCGTCGCCGTTGGAAGGCAAAGGCTCCTTCCCCCAAAGCACAATCACTTCCGGAATCTTGTAGTCAGGGTTATCATAGGTCCCTTCCACACCGCCCCCATAATCGATCTCCGGGTAATAACAGCCCGTGATCGCTGCAGTAGCGGCCGCACGGGGAGTATAACAGGCATAGCCGGACTGAGTATAGCAGGCATTGGGTGTGCCCAGCACCTCATGGGCAAATTCCTGTACCATAATACCGCCGTTGCGGCCGGTACCGCTGTAAGCGGCAATCGCCTCCACACCGTAATTTTCGATGACAAAATCCCGCTTCTGCTTAATCATTGCATAGGCTTCTTCCCAGGTGGTGCGTTCCCATTTGTCAGCCTTGCCCCGGTCCCGAGGATTGCGCTTCATGGGATAGAGAATACGGCTGGGATTATAGATCACTTCTTTAAGATCCAGGCATCTGACGCAAAGCCGGCCTTTGGTGATGGGATCGTTCTCGTCCCCTTCGATTTTCTCAAGAATACCCTCTTGATTCACATAGAGCTTCAGTCCGCAGCCCACCGGATGACAACCCGGGGGAGACCATACGGAAGTCCGGATGACCGTGAAACCGTCTTCCTCATACTTCCAAGGCTTGCCTAAGTCGTTTTTAAATTCCATGGTGTTCTCCTTTCTTGTTCCGCATCCGCCTTTGCACCCTCCGGCCGATGCTTTTTCCTTCTTATTCCGAACACCTTTATGCCATTGCATTTTTTATGCCAACTTCCTCACAAGGATCAAGGAAAGCTTGATTGCTTAGGTTAAGGTCTTTTTATCCTGAATTTTCTCAGCCTGAGCTTTTTCCAATCTGTTTCTATCCGGCCTAAATCTGTTCTTTTTGTTTCAGAATGTAAATCCCTAAAACCCTAAAGCTTGTCTTTCTGCCCTATCTGGTTTTTCTGAGACCTCACCTTATCTAAAAGGATAATAATAGCTAAGAAAATTCAATAGTATGGTACGGTATTTGCAAGTAAATAGAGGCGGCGGCTTAATACAGCCCTCACTATTCAGTGCTGGAGGTGAATTAAACACGACATCCTAAAGAAAACCCGGCTTCGCCCGAAGACATGTCTTCGCACTTGTTTGCCTTTTAGTCACGCATCCAGAAAGGTGAAGCCGTTGGTTGCACTTATGCTGGAAGAAAGCAGGCAAGGTCGTTATGCTTTCTGAAAGTGCAAGAAAGGAGGAGGATGCCCCGATGTGTTTCAGACCCGCAGCCGTATCTAAAGTTATCATTTGTTCCGGCTGCCAAAAAAAATTAACCCTGCAACAAGGTCACATGGCTGCAAAATGCCCTTTTTGCGGTACGGAAATAGGCAAAGAAGAGGTCAGGAATCCTCAACCCCCTAATCATACTGAGCGCTGATAATGTAAGGAGAGAATGAAGCAAATGGCTGTAAAATACAAGGAAGGTACAGAAAAGGATTACACTGTGAGAACCTGTGCCTGGTCTGCCCCAGGTTGTCATCCTACGGGCTGCGGGCTGATCATGCACGTGAAAGACGGCAAGCTGGTGGAAGTGGAAGGTGATCCTGAGCACCCCGTTTCTCAGGGACGCGTCTGTGTAAGGTGTCTGTCACTCCCGGAAGCTATTTACCATCCGGACAGAATTCTTTATCCCATGAAGCGTGCAGGCAAAAAAGGCGAGGATAAATGGGAACGCATCACCTGGGATGAAGCCTATGATCTAATTGAAGAGAAGGTCAGATATTATCAAAAGCAATACGGGCTGGAATCCATTGCCATGATGGGGGGCACTGGCCGTGAAGCCACCTTTTACTTCCCTGCCTTATCCTATGCGGTGTTGCAGACACCCAACAATGTGGGGGTTTTAAGCGGCCTTTCCTGTTACGGCCCCCGCTGTGCCGTTACCGAATATGTCTTAGGAGCAGGTTATCCGGAAATTGACTATGCCGCTTACTTCGCCGACCGCTACGACAACCCTGAATTCCAGCTTCCCGAATACATCATCATTTGGGGCAAAAGCCCCCTTGAATCCAATTCCGACGGATTCTTCGGCCATGCTATTGTGGATATGATGAAGCGGGGCACGAAAATTATCGCCGTGGACCCCAGAGTTACCTGGCTGACCTCCCGTGCGGAATACCACCTCCAGCTTCGTCCCGGTACGGACGCAGCCTTGGCTTTAGGCATGCTGAACGTTATTATCAACGAGGATCTCTATGATCATGAATTTGTGGAAAAATGGACCTTTGGACTGGATGCTCTGAGAGAGCGTGTTCAGGAATATTCCCCCCGCAAAGTAGCGGCTATCTGCTGGATTAAGGAAGAAACCATTGTCCAGGCCGCCCGTGCTTTTGCCCAGGCCGGCAATTCCAGCATTCAGTGGGGTGTGGCTCTGGATATGAACTGGAACGGTATTCAGGCCATTCAAGGGGTTCTTTACCTCATGACCCTGACCGGCAACCTTGACGTCCCGGGGGGCAATACCCTGGCCGAGCCTGCCAGCTTCATGGGGAAATGGCGCTATGATACCCACAAGCAGATTCCTGAGGAAATTTACGAGAACCGCATCGGCAATAAAGAGTTCCCCTTCTTCAATTATGGCCTGATGGCCTGCAGCCCGGACAATACCTTGGAATACTTTGAACAACAGCAGCCTTACCCCATTAAGATGGTGTGGTCCAACAGCCAAAACCCCCTTGCCAATGCGGCACCGGTGCCTAAGCGCTGGTATGAGGCCTTTAAGAAAATAGAGTTTTGGGTCTGCCAGGAGCTCTTTATGACCCCCACGGTGGCTGCTTATGCCGATATTGTCCTGCCTATCGCCACCTTTGCCGAGCATGACGGTGTGGTCATTCCTCACTTTGGACGCAATTCGGCTTTCCTGGGGGCGGTTAACCAGTGCATCGAACGGGTGGGAGAATGTAAATCCGACCTGGAAATCTGCTTTGAGTTAGGCAAGCGTTTAAACCCCCAAGCCTGGCCTTGGGAGACCGTGTCCGACTTCTTTACCGAGCAGATCGAGGAGAAAACCGGACTGGATTATCCTGGCCTTAAAGATAAGGTTGTTCAACAGCAGCACTATGTCTATAAGAAATACGAGCAAGGCTTATTGCGCAGTGACGGCGAACCAGGCTTTGAAACCTTGACCGGCCTCATCGAATTAAAAGCCACCATCTTTGAAAGCTGGGGAGAAGATCCCCTCCCTTATTTCCAGGAACCTCCCTTCAGTCCTTACCGCACCCCTGAACTATTTGCTCAATACCCCTTGGTTCTGACTACCGGAGGCAGAAAATTTACCTCCTTCCATTCGGAGCACAGACAGATTCCTTCCTTAAGGCAAATCACCCCTTGGCCTACGGTTGAAATCCATCCTGACACCGCCGCCGGCCTGAGCATTCAAGACGGCGACTGGGTGGCCATTGAGAACCATCTTGGCCAATGCCGCATGAAAGCGCTGGTTCAGCCCACGGTTCATCCGAAGGTCGTTCATGCCCTCCACGGCTGGTGGTACCCGGAACAAGCCGGGGCCGAACCCAACCTGTTCGGTACTTTTAAATCCAATATCAACATGCTGATGCCCCACAAAAAAATCGGCAAGCTTGGTTTAGGCGCCAACTACAAAAGCAATCTCTGCAAAGTATACAAAGTAAGCGGTTTAGAAGACTGATTGAACCATCTCATCCGCAATTCAGACAGGAGGAACGAAGATGTCTCGTAATGGTCTACTCATCAATTACGGCTGGTGCTCAGGCTGCCATAGCTGTGAACTTGCCTGCCGGAACGCCCACGGCATCCCCCTGGAGCAATGGGGGATCAAACTGACTCAGGTCGGACCTTTCAGGCTCAGCGGAGAGCAAACGGAATGGGACTATGTCCCCGTTCCCACCTCCCTTTGCGACCTCTGTGCCGACCGTGTGGCTGAAGGCCGCAAACCGGCCTGTGTCCATAACTGCTTAACTCAGTGCATTGAATATGGCCCCCTGGATGAACTGATGAAAAGCATGGACGCCAAGGGCAAAAAGGTTACCGTCTATCTTCCTTAAGCTCCTCATCACCCTTACCTAAGTGCCGCTTATCATTAAGATTCTCTGCTTATGCTAAAGCGGCACTGGGTCCATTCCTTAGCCTATGGGCCCATCCCTTTTGGCTCATTGACTTATCAATAGTGAATATTATGTTCTTTTAATTTTCTATACAGAGTGGTTTTACTGATTCCCAATAAATCCGAAGCGATGGCCACACTATTGCCGGATCTCTCCAAGGCCTTTTTTATGGTCACTTTCTCCAGATCCTTCATCGAGAACAGATCCTCCAGGCTATCACACTCCTTTTCACTGACCATGGGCAAGGCCGTTCTTTTTTCAAACAATTCCTTGGGCAAGTGACTGAGCATAATCTGGCCATCTTCAGCCAAATTTACGGCATAGATCATGGCATTTTCCAGTTGGCGGACATTGCCCGGCCAATTATATTCCAAAATCCTTCGTTTGGCCTCCGGGCTGATCACCGCAGCCGGCAGTCCCACCCGCTTGGCATAATTTTCAATAAAGTGCTCCGCAAGTATGGCAATATCGAAGCCTCTGCTGCGCAGAGGGGGTATCTCTATATTAAGAACAGAAAGTCTGAAATAGAGATCGTCACGAAACTTCCTCTCTTGAGCTAAGAGTTTCAGATCCTGATTGGTTGCCGTTATCAGGCGGAAATCAACCTGCCGATAGTTTCTTCCTCCCAGCCGCATAACCATTTTATCCTGCAGAACCCGCAGCAACACCGCCTGCAACTCAATGGGCATATCGCCGATTTCATCCAGAAAAAGGGTTCCCCCGTTGGCCAGTTCTATCTTGCCCGGCCGTCCATTTTTCTCCGCCCCTGTGAAGGAGCCGCTTTCATAACCAAAAAGCTCGCTTTCGATCAAATTCCGGGGCATGGCGGCACAGTTCACGGCAATAAAGGGCCCCCCCGGGCGGTGGCTGTTATGAAGTGCTTGGGCGAAAAGTTCTTTGCCTGTCCCGCTTTCCCCCAGCAAAAGGACATTTTCACGGGTTCTGGCAAAACGCCTGGCTAAAGCTTTCGCTTTTAACATAGCTTCGCTTTGCCCCACAATATCTTCAAACCGAAATTTTGCTACAGCCCCGCTCCTGGTGTTAACCAGTGCATTGATCTTGTCCGAATGATTAAAACGGAGAATGGCAAAATCCAGTTCGCTATTGCCTTGCTTATACACCGGCCGCAAGCTCACCAAATACTGCTTCTCTTCCCGGCCATTGACCACATATTCCTCCATGTAATCGACAGTTTTGTTAGCAGCTACATAGTCCATTAACGCCGACTTGGGCAGCAGAAACTCCGCAATGTTTTGCCCTCTTATCTCGCCATGATTCACATTCAATATTCTGCTGCCCTCATGATTCGAGCTGAGGATCCGCCCATTGGGCTCAATGGTGATCACCCCTTCATCAATAAATTCCAGGATAATTTTCAAGGTTTCCGTAGCCTTTCTTAAGTCGTTATTCACCTGATTGAGCACATCATAACCATTTTGAATTTTGATCTGGTTGCCAATCGCTTCTGCCAGGGAGCTGACCCAGCCCAGGGAATGAACATGCAAATTAGACCGGTTCTTTTCCCAGGGTTTCTCACCCATATCCTGAACCAAAGCCAAGGTCCCCAGAACTTCGCCCATCTCATCTAAAATAGGGGCTGCGGAACAGATCATATTCTGCCAGACATCAAGATAGTTCTCCGGCCCGATCAGCTGGAAGGGTTTCTTGTGATAAGTCGCCAAACCATGAGCGGTGGTGCCTGTGGTACTTTCATTAAACACAATGGACAGGACCGGAGTTGAAGAAATATTGATATGAATCCCCAGCAAAAAGGCACCGCTGGGGTCAAACAGTTCCAGGGAATGTCCATTGGTAGAAGCCAGCCCCAAATAATTACTGATCAGTGGCTGGGCTATATGAATAAGCCGCTCATTCTGCTCCTTCAGCAAACGCCACTCTTCCTCTGTCAGGTGGTATTTACTATAAGATGTCCAAGGAAAAACCCCATTATTTTTTGATCTGATCCAGGATTCTGCCACTTCCTTGCGCAAATAGGGATTGAGCAAAGGGTCTTCTTCATTATTCACAAATTGAGTTTTACATCGCGCTATCCCTTCCCAGTATGTTTGGTCAGAAAAACTCTTTTCGGTAACGATCATTAAAAAACCCTCCAAACTTTCTGTACTTCTTACGCATAATAGGACTTGCCGGGAAGTTCTTGTGAAAAATTGTTCTATCTTCATTCTACCATAAAAGATTTATATAAAATTCAAAGATTCCGCAATTACAAAAAGAGGACACTATTTCTGCCCTCTTCAATCTTTTCAATTCTAAATCCCTTCACAGTTTTCTTCCCGTCATGATCTTCTTTGGTTCAACTCCTCAATAATTGCCGGATACTCCCTGTCCAGTTTGTAAAAATACATGATGGCAATAATTGCGGCATAAATGCACAAAGGAAGCTGAATAAACATAAAGGTGATCACATGAAGAGCCTCTTGTGATTGAGTGGCGGCATTGCCCACATAATTGCCCCAGGCCAGCAGCCACCCCATGATTGCCAGCCCGATGCCTGTGCCCACCTTCTGTCCGAAGCTTGCCGCACTCATGATCAGTCCTTCCATTCTCAGCCCCGTCTTCCATTCACCATATTCGATAGTATCGGCTATAAAGGCATACAATGTGCCCGCCAAGGGAGCAAAACCAAGACCTTTAATGAAAACTCCCAGCAAAACATAATTGATATGCGCAGGATTCACCAGCAAAACTCCTGTTCCTATGGCATAGAAAAGAAATCCTATGAAAACCAGCATGCGTTTGCTGAAGATTTTCAGGGCCAGAGGAATTGCCGCAAAACAAAGCAGATTGGGGACAAAGGTACAGGTCATAATGGAACCCAGGTACATGGAATTGCCCAATACATAACGGGCATAGTAAATATTCACCCCCGGGAGGGCAAACAGAATATAGACCAAAACACCTACCACGAGAATCATCAGCCAATATTTATTGGCAGCAAGAGCTTTCAGCCCTTCCTTAACCGGTGTTTTCTTGGCAGTGACCCCTCTGACCCTTTCCTTCGTAAACAAGAAAACCAAAATAATCACCACTGCCGCTATGGCGCCATAAACAGCCATGGTTTTCTGCCAGCCGGCAGCACCGCCCCCAAAATGCTCAACCAGAGGAAGGGTCACATTATTGATGACAATGGCGGTACAAACACCGGCAAACATCCTCATCACCGTAAGCAGTGACCGTTGATACTGATCCCGTGTCATCAACGCCATCAGGGTATGATAAGGCTGAGCAAAAATAGTGTATAATACCGTAGACATCAGATTATAGGTTAGAAACGCATAAATGATTTTTCCGGTCATCCCAAAGCTGGGAACACTAAAAAGCAAAACCGCCCCGATCCCATAGGGTATCGCCACCCACAAGAGCCAGGGCCGGGCTTTACCGTACCTATGGTTGGTTCTGTCCACTAAGACTCCCATGCCCACATCGCTGAAAGCATCCAGAATCCGCGATATCAGGAAAATGCTGCCGACGGCTGCGGCACCGATTCTCGCCACATCAGTGAAAAAGAAGGTCATGAAGGACGTCAGGGTAGCCCATACTACGTTTGCCCCTACATCCCCCATGGCATAGGCAGCTTTTTCCCGCCAGGCCACTCTTTCATCGAGAAAGCCCTGAAGACTTACAGTCTCTGAATTCTTTAGAATTTCCACGTTTTCACCCCTTAATTATTCTCCACATCGACCTTACACTGACCATTGCCAGTTTAATGAAGGGGCTCATGAAATCCTTTTTATTTTCACAGCCCCTCTTTTAATTCCTGTATTTAACTGTCCAGCGGACTCTCCATGGTCTGATCTGCCTTACCCACAGCTTTGACATTCCCTTCATAGGGGAATTTCCTGTTGGTAATTTTGACAACCCAAATAAAACTGCAGATTGAAATAGCAATGAGCATGGGACCTGCCATAACCCAGGGAGCCAGTTCACCCCAAGGTTCGTTAAGCCCAAAAACTCCCGTAAGCAGCATAAAGTAAGGTTGGATAAACTGTCCCAGCCCTTGCCCGGCAACGAAGAAAGCAATGGCTGCGGTAGCTGCCAGAGCGCTCCCCTGACGGGATACGGCCAGAACCAGACTGGGGTTGTAGGCGCCAAAAGCCCAGCCAAAGATCAAAGCACAGATCATATAGACCGGCAAGGTGACGAAACGGGGCAGGATCACCAGGACGATACCATAAACCAGGATGGTGAAGGGTATGTCAAATCGCTTCAATAGTTTAGTGGTCCAGCCGTAGGTGAAGCTGCCCAGGAAAATTCCCACAGTAAAAAGATTCATAACTAAAGCAATGGTATTGGGAGTCCCCAGTCCTTCGGTCATAATCACGATGGGCATATTGATCATAAACGAAGAGAAGATCATCACATTCAGAGCGGCCAAAACAATGACGAACCAATGGCCCTTTTCCACCTTTGCTTTGGGCTGGCCGGCTTCTTTTGCCGGGTTAAATTCCTCCAGCTCGGAGGGGTCCGGGCATTTCCATAAAATCAATAAGATAAAGGGCAGCGCCACGAGAAAGCCCAAGAAAGCATATTTCCAGTACATCGCCGCCAAAAAGCCGCCCACGGTCTGAAAGATAATCCCGCCAATCGAACCGGCAGCCGTCTTCCAGCCCATCATTTGTTTTTGCTCAGGGCCGTCAAAAAGATCAACAATAAATGAAGAGGCTAAAGCATAAATCATACCATAACCACAGCCAAAAACCACCCGGCAAGCATAGATGAACATCATGCTGTCCGGTCCGATCCCTGGTGCGATTCCACCAAAAAAAATCAAGGCCATGGCAATTTTAAGAATTGTTTTCTTGCGCAGCTTATTGGCCATAGGGATAATGGCCATACAGGCAAAGATCATAACCAAAGTCGGGATGGTCTGAATTTGTTTAATGTCCAGTGAAGTGTACCCAAATTGCTCGAAATGCTTCAAAATAGCACCGGCAGCCGGTGAGGTCAAAGCCTGTAAGTACTGCAGCAGCATGATGGATAACACGGCGGCTTTAACTGCACCGCCATAGTGGGGCTTTTGGCCTGGTTTGGGTTCAGACATTTAACATTCCCCTTTCCTAATCATTTTTTAAGTTTTAGAACAGCTTCATTTACGAATAGCTTCACATTAAATTAAAAAACACTGCCCTCCTTTGCCCTGATTTTTCTAAAGATAATGCTGTCATATCTGCAGAAATAGTGCAGATTGCTTCAACCCTATTGCCTGTCAATGCTTACCCCATGATTAAGAACGCGATAAATTGAGTGAAGGTTTCAACTTGTTCTGGAGTCTTTGCCTTAAATAGTTCTTCCGCCGCCTTTTGGGCCATTTCATAATTGGTCATTTCCACAACCTCCTAAAAAATCAGGATCAGCTATACAGCCCATAATGATGAACAAAGTCATTGACTGCTTTGAAATTTGCCAATTTCCCGTCTGTTTTGGACAGCATGGGGACATCCGGGCCCAGGATAAAGCCCCCATCGACGGCTACCGTATCCAGGACATTTTTTACATGGGCGATGCACTCTTCCGGCGTTTGATAATAAAGCATCCGCGTCGGCATGCCGCCCACGATACACATCATATGTCCCAAGTTTTTCTTGACCAGCTTGAGATCGTCATGTTCAAACAGCCCGGACACCCTGTTCTTCGGCAGCTCCTGGAGATAGTCATGAAGGTGCTCGTAGTTTCCTTCAAATAGATAATAAATTTGATAGCCCCGCTCCGCCAAAGCGTAAGCAAATTTCTTATAAGAGGGCCAGTAAACCGTTTCGAACTCCTTTGGCCTCAAGAAGGTAGGCAGATGCATGGGAATGGTAATCCGTTTATTCTCATCCGGCGGGTTCATGGTTGCCATGGCCAGCAGCCAGTCCATAATAGCCAGTCCGGCATCCCTCACGGCTTCCGGACGGCGTTTAATATCGCCGGAAATCCCCTGGAAATCCCTGAGGAAGTCCAGAATAATATCCACCGGATTATACATGCCCCCCTGCTGGAGTTCCACAAGACCCAGCTCATGTTTCAACATATCGGTAACCGGCTGGGTGGCGCTGCGGCCTGCTAAAAGACTTCTGAGGGCCTCAACAAAGGTTTCATATTTTTCGGCACTGTAGTCTTCAGCCAGCAGCTTAAACCGTCTGGGCATAACCTTTTCGATAAAAAACCGGGCCGGATCAGCGATCAAGTCGTCATACTCACTGGGTTCCATAACATTGATGGAGCCGGGTTTGGTCTGAAAGGAGCCGTCGGGCAAGTATTGAGACGTCCCTCCCCCTAACAGCCGCAGAGTATCCAGTTTGTTCCTGCCGATCACCGGAATCAGAAACCCGTCGAAGTAGACTTCAGAGAAGAAATTGCGGTAGGCCTTTTCCATAACCCCTATATCCTGGTAGGCATCAATGGGCCTGATATCCTGAATCCGATAGACATATTCGGCTGCCATGCTCAAAATCGGCACGCAGTCGGGTTTGCCATTGGCAAAGGCTGTATTAAGTCTGGTCAGGCGCTCTTGATAAAGCTCTTGGGCACGTTCCAATTTTCATCCCTCTTTTCCTTCTACTGAGCTACCCAGCTCTTGCAGATCTTTACCCCTTCAGCCGCATTGATCGTAAAGGCATCGGCGCCAATGTTCCTGCAGGCATCTTCCGTCACCGGATTACCCCCGATAATCACTTTCAGATCCTTGCGCAAGCCGGCTTCCTCAAGGGCAACGACGATGTTCTTCATGGAGTCCAGGGCCAGAGTCAAAACACCGCTCATACCGACAATGGCCGGCTTCACTTCCTTGATTTTGGCCACAAAGGCACCGGCGGACTGATCGATACCCAGGTCATAAACTTCAAAGCCCGCCGCTTCCGCCATCCCTTTAAAGATGTTCTTGCCAATATCGTGCAAATCCCCTTCAACAGTACCGAGGACGATGGAACCGGCTTTAGCCGCATCCCTGGCGCCTAAAACGGGTTTCAGCACCTCCAGGGCATTGGCTAAAATCTCGCCGGAAAAGATCAGATCCCCCACATAATACTCATTCTTCTCAAACAGCTCACCCACCATGGCCATCCCCTGCTGACATGCGTTTACCACCTCCTGAGCCTCTTCTTGGCTGGGATTGGCGGCAACAAAGTCATGCAGCGCATCCATGACCGCATCTTCATCCAAATCACTGATCCACTGGGCTAACTTTCTTAAATCAATCATGAGCTTTCCTCCCTCGTTCCATAGGGTTTCCTTCAACCGGCAGCTGCTTTTACCGGCCCGATTCTTTGCTTCCGATAAGCATTGGCAAAATTGCGGCAGTGCCGGTCTTGCCCCAGCAGGGCTTCAACAGCCAGGAGCGTGGCCATCAGCTCTCTGTTTAAGGGGTCCAGGATGGCTGAGTTCATTCCTGCAAACATGGCTAAAGCCAGGAAGTTCTGATTAATGATCTTTCGGAGAGGCATCCCAAAAGAAATATTGCTCAGACCTGAAGTCACCTTGATATCAGGATAAAGGGCCTTGATCTTCCGGGTCCCTTCCGCAAAATTTAAAAGGGACTGATTGTCCGCCGACAAGGCGATCACCAGGGGGTCCATATGGATTCTGTCCGGGGTTATACCATAAGCCTGTGCTTTTTCCACCAGCTTTTGGGCAATCCTTACCCGGCTCTGAGCATCTTTAGGAATGCCCTCATTATCACATGTTAAGGCCACCGTTTGCCACGGGGTCCCCTGGATCAAGGGAAAAACAACCTCGCATTTATCCCCTTCCAAAGACACGGAGTTGATCAGCCCCGGATGTTTCACATAGTTAAACACCGCTTCAATGGCCTTTGGATTGGGACTGTCCAGGCAAATCGGGGTATCCGTAGCCTTCTGAACACTGTGGATGAGCCATTCCAGGGTTTCCACTTCCTGTTCGGGAGGGGTGCCGGCACAGACATCGATATAATGCGCACCCGCCTCCCCCTGCTTCAGGGCCAGCTCAGAGATAAAGCGTTCATCTTTGGTTGCAATAGCCTCCTTGACGCGGGGAATGGTTCCGTTGATTTTTTCACCGATAATAATCAAATTTCTTTTCTCCTCCTTCCTTAATCCAGCAAACAACCTTTCAGCCGGGGAAACTATAACCCGGAACACGCCGGGCACCGGCAACACGGTAAAGCCCTCACGGGAACTCATCAAGAACCCATCGGGAGCCGGACTCCCGCCGGATTGATGCCGGCGAAAGTCCAGGCTTGCTTATTGCCGGGGGGCAATCAGGGACATTCTTGATTTCCCCTGCATCTTTTTAATCAGCTCTTCCACCGGTCCGTGATACATGCACCAGGCCTGACAATGCTGGACACAGCTGGGCATTTTCCCTGCGGCCACACGCTCCTCACATAGATTGCATTGCTTGGTAATCACCGGCATGTAGACCCATTCCCAGCGATCCTCCCCGATGGGCCAGGGACCAACTTCCGTCAGTTTGATGCCAAATTGATTGGCGGGCAAATTCAATTCTTTCTTACAGGCCACTTCACAGCTATGGCAGCCCGTGCAAAACTCATAATCAATTAAAATACCATAGACTTTCTCATCCTTATCAGCCATGTTTGAACCCTCCCAGCTTGACCACTTGTTCTGTCGGCGAAATCAAATCATTGACTCCTTCTTCGACTTTATAGATTTTGCACAGCATGCTCTTGATCGGTGAACCAATCCCACCTTGCCCGGTTACCTCGGCCCGGGTCAGGTTGTTGGGATTGCTGTCGAATACGCCGAACCAATTTTCCGGACCTTGTTCCGGGAACCACCAGCCGTGCTCCGCGTTAATAACCCGGGGATTGATGCCCGGTGTCAGATAGGCTTTTTGTTTAAAGCGGCCCCGGGGGCTTTCGATCCAGACCCACTCCCCTGCTTTGATGCCATTGGCTGCAGCCACCTCGGGGTGCATGGTCACCAGGGGATCGGGATGGAATTCCCGCATGGTGGGCAGCTGGCGGTGTTCAGAATGGAAGAACTCATAGGAGCGAGCCCCTGTGGTCAGAATCAAGGGATACTCTGCGTAGAGCTCAGGGGTGGTCACCGGTCCTTCCGGGGGCTCGATGTGGAAAGGAAGGGGGTCCAGCTCCCACTGCATATACATCAGAGGGGCCAGCTCCAACTTGCCGGTGGGGGTATTGAAGCCCATCTCACCGTCTTCACGGAGCATGCCTTTTTCATACTTGCGGTAGGCCGCATCCCAATCCCAATACTCCCAGGTCTTCTCACGCAGGTCGCTCCAATTCCCCGGATAATCCCCGTCCATGGTCAGATACCAGTTGAGGAGATCCACATCATTCTCAAAGGGGAAGGCTTCCGGGTTCAGCCTTTTGCCGAATTCCACCACGATTTCCTCGTCCCCTTTGGCTTCATAGTATTGGCAGACTTTGCTCTGGGCCCGCATGGGTGTCCACCAGTTGCGGACACTGTTGCGCTCAGGTCCCATTCCCACCGGCAGAACGATATCGGCCACGGCTACGGCCGTCGGGGTCAGGAAGGGATCGGCTACGAGAATAAACTCCATTTTCTTCATGGCCTCCAGAGCCCGGGGAGCATCCATGGCGGGACAGGCCAGTGAATTGCTGCTTTGCACCCAAAGCATCTTCAGGGGATAAGGTTTGCCCGTTTCCATAGCCCGCAGGATGACATCCGAATCAGCATGGGGAACAATACTGTTCTCGGCAACCCCCTTGGCTGCCCCATTCAGTTTCTTGGCGGCTGCTTCCGGAGGGGTGAACTCGCTGCCGCAATTATAATGACGGTGGGCGTTAAAGGCATGTCTGACCAGCAGCATTCCGCCGGGAACATCGATATTCCCGGTGATGCCGATGAGATCGGCCACCGCTAAAACCAAGGACATACAGGATATCTGCTGTTCAAAAGCCAGACCCCATTGAATCGCCGCCGGTTTGGCCTGGGCGAAGAGGCGGGCGGCCTTTTGGATTTTTTCCGCCGGTAACCCGGTGATTTCCGCAACTTTGGCCACGGGATATTCTTTTACCCTTGCGGCCAGCTCTTCAAAACCATAGGTCCAGTTTTCCACAAAGTCGTGATCATAAAGATCTTCTTCAATAATGATATTGAGCATGCCAATGGCCAGGGCCGCATCGGTTCCCGGACGGATGGGCAGCCAGACTTCCGCTCTGGCCGACCACCAGGTCAGGCGGGGGTCCACGGAGATTATTTTGGTGCCCATCTGCATGCACTGGACCAGCCAATGGCCCAGAAAGCCGTCGGCATTGCTCTTTAAAGGATCGTTGCCCCACACAATCACACATTCGGGGGCCTGCCACTCGGCATTGGCATAACGGTCAGGATGCTGCACCGAAGCATCCACGATCATGAAATCCCCATTGACGGCGGTACTGCCCACGATACGGGGCAGATAGCAGGCGAATCCGGAAAAGAACAAAGTGGAAATATTGGGGGTCTGGATTCCCGCATTAAACAGCATGGGCAGCTGCCAGTTAATATTCCGGCCGGTACCGTGAACCCCTACGATGGATTCCGGCCCAAAATCCTTTTTATAATAATTTACTTTTTCACAAATTATTGCATAGGCCTCATCCCAGGAAATGCGCTGCCATTTGTTTTCACCCCGTTCGCCAACCCGTTTCATGGGGTATTTTAAGCGGTCGGGATGGTCCACCGCTTCCACTAAGTTCAAACATCTCATGCATAACTTGCCATTGTTAAAGGGATTGAGAGGGTCTCCCTCCACTTTTTCCAGTTTACCGTCTTTGGTATACAACAATACTCCGCAGGAATTGTGGCAGCCCGGCGCTGTATACTGGTGGGAGCGGGTTACAGTGTACTCTCCCTCTTCCCATTGCCACTCACCCTCATGGTAAAGTTCACGGTTTATACCGGATAAGTACTCTTTGTAATCAGCCATGGAACGCTTCTCCTTTTTTATAATTTTTTCAAAAAGCAAAAAAACTATTATTGTGAGCTGTCTTCTGCTTTTTCTTCCGTTTTGACTGCGGATAAATCAGCTTTGCATTTGACACAATTTTTAACGACACTGGGATTCAGTGCGCCACAGTCAGGGCATTTTTTGGGTTTTCCCGCACTTGGGGGCCGAAAGCACATGATTACACACCTCCATCGCTAAGCATGACAACAAGTAATGCAAAAACCGTACCAATATAATAAAAAAAGAGATGAGCCTCAACTCACCCTTTTTACAGCCTTTTTATTAAGATGTCCCTATAGGAAGTAAATTTTTAAAAGTTTCATTATAAAAAGATCTTTTACAGGAACGGCGATATTTTTCATAATTGTTATACGCACCCTTTATAATCCCCCTTCCAGGTCCAGATGCGTGAAGGACCATCGAGCACTTCCCAACCCGCTTCCTTATACAGCCATCGGATCTCTGTCACTGAACGTCCCTGGGTATTCTCACAATCCTGGTGGGTATCTTTATTGGCATTATCCCTCTCTGATTCAGGAGATCCTGAATCAGAGGCTTCTACCGTCCCAGTATCCTCTTTATCGCCTCACTTGTTTTATCAACATCACTGACCGTAATCCCCCAATGAGTAACTAACCTGCACGTTGTTTGATCTACGGTTTTAATTTTTATACCCTGCTTTTCTAATTCAGCGGTCAGAAGCACCGCATCTTTTCCTGCATTTTTAAGACTGATTTGAACAATATTGGTCAAGGTCTTTTCCACATTGACCAGGCTCTCGTCTACTTCTGCAAGTTTAAAAGCCAAGCGCTTGGCATGGATATGATCTTCTTCAATCCTATCAATCATGGTTTGCAGTGCGACAACTCCTGCTGCAGCCATATAACCAGCCTTTGTCACTCCACCGCCAATTCTCTGCCGAACTCTCCGTGCTTGGGCAATGAAATCCTTTGTTCCCAGAAGAATAGCACCTACAGGAGCGCTCAATCCTTTGCAAAGAGAAAATTGCAGGACATCAATGCCTCGGCATAGAAACTCAGGCTCAATTTTTAAGGCCGTTGCTGCATTGAATATTCGGGCTCCATCCAAATAAACCAGCACATCATGGTCATGTGCCAGCATCGAGATCTCCGACATATATTCTTGGGATAGCGGGAGGCCAAGATTTAAATCATAGGTATTTTCCAGACACAGCACCCTTGTAATCGGTGATTGAAGCCCACCCTTTCGAACAGCCCGTTGAACATCAGACAAACTGAACTCTCCGTTTGAACTTCGAAGAGGTCTGGCCTGAACTCCGGAAAGAGCCGCTAGCCCTCCTGTTTCCATATTAAAAATATGGGACTCTTCACCCACTAAAACCTCGTCTCCAGGCT
The DNA here is from genome assembly GCF_900143285.1 of Desulfitobacterium chlororespirans DSM 11544. Taxonomy (NCBI): domain Bacteria; kingdom Bacillati; phylum Bacillota; class Clostridia; order Eubacteriales; family Desulfitobacteriaceae; genus Desulfitobacterium; species Desulfitobacterium chlororespirans. Next base: position 317,143 of record NZ_FRDN01000008.1, on the reverse strand, counting down.
GTGTAGAGGTCATAATGGCGATTTGGTTGGCCATTGTCGCTGAAATAACAAATAACCCTGCTTCTTTGCCAAACATTTGAGCGCTCATAGCTTCCAACTGTTTAACTGTGGGATCTTCGCCCGCAAAGTCATCTCCGACTTCAGCATTGGCCATCGCCTGACGCATCTCAAATGTTGCTAATGTCACCGCATCGCTTCTATAATCAATAATTGATCTCATTATACCTCCAGAATTCCCTCACTATAGACCGAAAAACGCCTATCCATCTTTATCCTTGGGGAAGCTTTTAAACTATAAACTTCCCATTCCTTTCGTTCGGATTAAGCTGCTCTAAGGCAATTGTACTGACAATCTTTATGCATAGTCAACCCTCTTTGCTGAATAGGAGACTATGACTTAAGAAGCAACAACGTGTCCTTAATTCGTCCCACACATGAATGGAAGGGCTGAATTAAGATGGTCATGCTGCCCATTCATGGTTATACTGATCTAAAAAAAGCGCCGGCAAGGTTGTAAAACCTGCCGGCTCCCTACTTTCGCTCAAAAGCGGTTACCTTCTGAGTCATTAAACAGATTTAAAAGCAGAGCACAGCTGCTAACTACACAGTGCGGCCAACATCATTTCCGGCCCGGATGGCCAAAGCAATGTTAAATGGCTCGTTGCAGTCGCCGATTGCATAAGTCTCTCTCACGGATATCCCGTCCAGCAAAGACTTGTTCGGCAGCAGATCGGCTGCGTTGATGATCGAGTCCGCGGCAATGACGGTTTCGAACCCGCCATTCGTGGCAACGGTAATCTGTCCGTCTCCGATTTCCTTGATCGTGGACTCAGGATAGACTTTTACCCCCAGAGAATAGAGGGCGGTGGTCATAAAGCGCATGGCGTGCTGAGACTGCTGTTTGTCCAGATCTTCGTTCTTATTCGGAGTCACAATGGTGACCTTCTTTTTGTGCACGGTGAGCCACAAAGCCGCATCGAAGGCCTGGGCGTTGGAGCCGAAGACCACGACGTTTTTACCGGTGCCGTTGCCCATGAATTTGATAAGGTCAAGGATCGGCACGTTGCCGCCGCTTGCCCCCACCTTGCCAGGCAAAGAGCCCACGGCAAGGATTACGGCGTCCGGAGCAGTGCTGTTTATCAGTGCCGCATCCACTTCCTTGTTCAAAACGACGGTCACGCCGTTCAGCTCCTGCTGCCTGATCAGATAGGCCTTAAGGTCGTCCAGATTTTCGTGAGGCCCTTTGACCATGCGGGCAAAGGAGAGGTTGCCGCCCAGAGAACTGCTCTTTTCATAGAGTGTGACCTTGTGACCACGGGCGGCGGCGATGCGGGCGGCTTCCATCCCGGCAGGACCGCCGCCGATGACCATGACCTTCTTCGCTGCCGCAGCCGGTTGAAGTTCATAGGTCTTGGGGCCTTTATCGGTCATGACCCGCTGGGTCAGTGCGTTAACACGGCAATAACCCATGGCCCGGTTCATCTCGTTGGAGCCGATGTGGCAATGCAGGCAACGGGTGCAGGGAGCGATTTCATCTCTGCGTCCCTCTTTCAGCTTCTTGACATAGTCGGAGTCCACGGTCAGCGGGCGGTTCATGATATAGAAATCGAGTTTGCCGTCGGCCAGAGCCTTCTCGAAGTAATCCGGGGCATGGGCCGGGTCCATATAGGTGACGGTGCCGCAAGGGATGCTGAGGGCCTTTTTATACCGGGCGACAATGTCGATCAGCATCCCGGCACCGCTATGGTTGCCGATCAGCTGGCCTTGCCAGTGCCTAGAGAAATCCCACTGGGTACCGTAACCGGTCGCACCCTCAATCCCATTTAGGATAAAGTAAAGATCGCTGCCGAATTGGCAAGGGTGGTTGCCCAGAGGGCCTAAGCGAAGATGCATGGAATCGCAGCCGGCGGCCTCGAACAGCTTGGCCATACCGATACCTTCTTCAATGGTGGTTACTTTATTGTGAGGAGCGGTCACCGCATTGTCTAAGGTCATCAGGGTGGCGTTGTTGGTCAGATTATCGTTTTCTTCAATGCAATCGATCAGGATTTGTACGACAAAGTCGCTGCCGCAGGCTTTTTTGATTTTCTGGATACATTCGGTCACAAAGCGGGCGCGATTTTCCAGGCTGCCGGCACCGTATTCATCCGTGCGGTTGTTGTGGAAGCGGGAAAGAAACTGCTCGCCCAGGTTAAATCCGGCAGCGTTGATCTCCAGGGCGGCAAAGCCCATTTGCTGCATCGCCTGAGCAAGGGCCACGCCATGAGCTTGTGCCTCGGCAATGTCCTTGGCTGTCATGGATCCAACCGGTGTTCTTGGAAACTGCGCCCACTGATAACCCAGTTTGGCACCGTATTTGCCGCACTCCTTGACGAGCTTCCGGCCAAATTCCACCGTTGCCATAGGGATGGGGCTGCCATCGGCAGGCGGCTCAAACGCGGCAATGTCTTCGACCCAGATCAGCTCGACGCCACCCTTGGCAAAGTTGACATAGTACTGAAGCAGTTCATCGGTAAACCCGGCCAGATAAGCGGCTGATCCGGCGGCAGATTTAACCATGCGGTGGTTGAGATTGAGCGAGCCGATCTTCAGGGGTGAAAACAGTGTCTTGAAGTCAGTGGTATTTTGGCGGTAGTCGTAATCCTGAGGATTGAGATAAGCCGCCGCGATCAGTTCTCCTGCGGCTGCGACGCCGGCAGCACTTCCTTGGTCGGGGCTGGGATCACTGGTTGCCGGTGCGGCGGGCGCGCACCCGGCAAGCCCCCCTCCGGTGGCGGCAACCAGACCGGCTGCCCCCACACCGGTCAAAAATTCACGTCTTGATATACCCATAACTCTATCTCCTTTCAAATAAATGTTTTTAAATATAAACCATTGCGATTAATAATCTTTCCCACTATATAAACCGCCCACTTGGCTCTCAGTGTCTAGAATGAGATTATGATAGGCGGCGCTTTCACAATCAGTATAAACTCTGTACTAACTACAGAGTCAAGCGCTCATAAAGAAAACCGTCCTGGATATCTGCAAAATTCAGCCGGCAGCTTCGATCCCTGTTAAAGCTGCCGGCTGTTTGGTTTTTATTATTGACTTTTCTCTGCTATTGGCAGCCAGACTTCAAAGTAGCGGATAACCTCCGTGGCGGAGCACTCCTCATTGATAATCCAGCCGATAACATCTCCATTGAGCACCATGTCATGCTTCCCCATATAATCAAGAACCTCAGTAAAAACATGGGGAGTCAGGAACTCACAAGCCAGTATGGTATAGATACTCTTTTGGGAAGGAATCTTCTGAACTCCAGGAGCGTTTAAATGGGTGAATATCTCTTTATATCGGGTACTGATCGCGTATCCATAATGGACTAAGCTTCCCAAGGGCAGTTCATCTTTAGGGACATGGAGGGCCAAACAAATAAACGGAAGTTGTTTCAACCAGTTGTGGGTCAGCTCTACTTGCTCTTCTTCAGTGTAAAACGTGTCATTGACCTGATTGTAAAAGAGAAGAACTTCGGGGCTATCCGCAATGCGGAATTTATCTTCAATGGTCTCCACTTGCTCATAGGAGTGCTTCAGCTCCTCCAGCCGGATTCGCAGAGCCTGATAATAATTGATTTTATTGTCGATCAACTCAATTTGGGAATTAATACTGTCTTTAACCTCAGCGTGAGACAGTGAATTGACCATCTGCAGGGATTCGTCCATGGGAAACTCCATACCGCGATAGGATTTATAGGCGACGAGCTTATTCAAATCCAGAGTATCATAATAGCGGTAATTATTCCCTTCGTTTTTACACGGGGTGATCAGTCCTTTTTTCTCAAAATATCGCAGGGTTTCGGCGGGTATGCCAAGAATACGCTGAACATCTCCAATCTTGTATTTCATAATTCTGTCCTCCACTGAAGATAGATGTATAAATCAAGCTCTTCAATAAAATTATTGAGCCAATTTTGTGATATTGATAACAAATTGTCTACAGTGCTATTATACTATTCTCAATAAATAAGGACAATAACCAAGACCAGGGCAACCTTGCTCCGTTTTCCGTCAATCAGCTAACGCAATGGTTGTCCTTTCTCTTAAACATCTTCGCGCACCGGCTTCACTGTTTTGTTTACGTGGGCTTATTGTGGAAAGATAAATCTTTTTTCCCAAAGGAATTGGAGCGCCGGAACATACCGAGAAACAGCAGTCCAAATACCAGATAAACCAGTCCCAGAGCAAAGATAGTGTTGATCCCCGTATGGGACCCCATTAAGAGGAGCCAGCCGTAGATCATGGGACTGAGCATTTGCACGGCATTGCCGATAACCCCCAGAAAGGCCAGGGCACTGGGAATATCCAGTTTTTCCTTGATTTCCGGCATATCCAGAAAATAATCCGTACTGACCGGTGAACCAAACCCATCAAAGAGACCCATGAGAGCTGTGGATAAGAGAATAACGGCTGCCATCGGGCTAATGCTGAGAACCAGCAGAGCCGCGGCCCCCATAAACAGCATCACCGCCACAGACATGGCCTTGCCTATCCTCTTGGTCAGGCTTTTGGCAAGGAGAGGTCCCAGATAAATTCCCAATAATCCGTTGACTAAATAGCCATAACTGATGAGAATCACAGGCAGACTGAGTTTTTCCACATAGCTGGGGATAAAGGAGACGATAAACATCAGGCCCAGATTCAAAGGCAGGCTTACCAACACCAGATAGCCCAGAACCTTCCTTTGCCAAAGCACCGGAAGAATTCCCGGGGTTTTGGTTTTCTTTTGGCCGGAATAACTTTCCTGCTTTTCATTCAGCAGTTTCCAGGGAAGGATGTGCAGGGTGATGGCCAGAAAAGCCAGAATGAGCCCTGCCGTAAACTGATAAGTATAGGAAGCGCCGATGGAATTGGCGATAGCGGCACCTAAGGACCCTCCGCACATAATCCCGCCCAGGAGCCCGGCGTTCATGGCTGCAATATGCAGTCCCGTCCGGTCGCTTTCCCGAGAACCGGAGGCAATGATGGCATTCACGGCAGTTTTCACTCCGGCAAAGCCCGCTCCGCAGAGCATCCGGAAAAGAATAAGCTGTTGAGGGTTTGTTGCCAAAGCACTTAAAACATTGCCGGAGATGATCACCGCTGCGGAGAGGACCAGAAATGTTCGCTTGCCCGTATGCCTGGAGAAACGGGCCAAGAGCATGGAGAAAAGCATCAGGGATAAGAGCTCCAAGGTCATAGGCAAAGAAGCGGTTACATCCGTTGAGAGCCCCCCTATCTGCCCATCCCATTTGCGAATCAGGATGGAGGAAAAAGGCATACTGGCATACAGAGCCATGAAGAAGATAAAGTTGATCATCCGCAGCCCCAAAGTAATCTTCTCCTCCTGCAGAGAAGAATCCCGGTTAAATTCAGAACTCCTCCTGAACATGAGCAGCTCCGGCAGCCTCATCACCTCAAAAACAACAACTGCCGAGGCAATCATGGTGATCAGGAAAACCAGCAGCAGATTCTTCATTTGGCCATTCATATATTCCTGGGAAATCTGGATTTCCACCCGGGTATCCCTTCCCTCCGCCCCATGATTCAAGGGAGCGGAAATCCGCCAGGAATCCACCCTTTCCAGGATTCCATCGGTATCGGCAATGGTATTGTAGATACGAATATTCCAAATGATGGGGGTGTCCTTAGCCTTCACGGTCAGATATTCCGTGAGCCCCTCCATCTGTTCATAGGCGACCCCCTTCTCGTATAAGGACCCTACCGTTGTTTCGATATAGTTTAAAATTCCTGCGGCTCCATCCGTTAAGGCACTTTTATAACGCTCCTCATCCTGAGCATACATGGTGATGCTTTGCACACTGAGGCAGACCATGACGATCAAGGCTGGGATCAACTGCAGCAGGCGCTGACGGGCCGATTGGCTTTTCACCGCTTCCGCGGGGACGGGCAAAACCCAGAGAGCCAAGATTAAGATCAGCAGTGAAATGCCCAGAATCAGCAGGCTCAGTTGAATGGTTTCCCGCTGTTGAGGCTCCAGCTCCCCCTTGATGGCAGCCGATGGATAAACCAAAACCAAGCTGCCGATGGCCGTATTGCTTTTATCGGTGATGGGCAGGATCATAAGCTCCTGGCTGCCCTGTTCAAAGTAGGCATATTTTGGGGAGGGGCTGATGTTTTCCAGCCTTACTACTACCTTCTCATTCTCAAAAACTGCCATGATCTCCTGACGGCTCCCCCGTTCAAAGGAAGTGTAGAGAACTTCCCCGCCCCGGTTGGTGATCACTGCTTCAATATGTTCAGGCAGTAAAGAGGTAAGCTTGGCAAAAATTCCGCTGATATTATAAAAGGAATCCAGGCTCTTGCCATAGTTTATGGAGGCCTCCAGCTCACTGACCACCTGTCCCGCCACGACGCTGTAATATTGCTGCTTGATTTCTTTATAGCTGCTTTTAAAACCGGAAAAACTCATCCACCACACAAAGAAGGTGGCCGCTATCAGCAAAACGGCAAAAATCAAGGTCAGGGATCTTCTCTTTTTATTGGGGTTGATCACAGTACGACTCTCCATCATCGGGACACTCCCTTTCTTGCACCCTCTATCCGCTGTCAGTAACCGGCTTTCCGGCTACAGTTCACCTGCAGCCTCCTGTTTTTCGCCGGTATAAATGTATTCGCTGGATAAAAGCATCTCGAAGGTTGGGGTAAAACCGATTGTATCCGCCACATCCAGATTAATGCTCAGATAGGGTGAACTGGTGTATTCCTGGGGGAGCTCCCCAGGCTTCGCTCCGTTGAGAGTCGCCCCCACGATATAGGAAACAAAGGCTCCCAGCCCTTTATAATCCCGGGGAGAGACCAGCATAAAGGCTCCATTTTCAATGTAATTATCGCCAACCTGTACGAAAATGGGAATTTTATGCTCATGAAAAACCCTGAAAAGATCTTCCATCCGGTCATTCTCAGTGATCACATCCGTATTGATCAGATAGGCATCAATCTTATCTTCGAGGATCATTTTTCTGTAGACTTCTTTTAAATCAGCATAATACCGCTCCTGATCGGCCGGGTTATTGCTTTCCAATTTGCCGATCCTGACTTTCGCAATCGTAAAATTATTCTCCGCTGCCGTTCGCTCGTAATCGGGGACGGCGGCTACGATCTCATCATTATAGACCATGCCGATCTTGGTAAAAGGATAGGTGTCATAGTAGAATTGCAGCTGGCGCGTAAAGGCTGAAGGATCCACCTGAGCCCAAATCATGTCATCTCCCGAGTTTTCAGCCGACTGGACAATCCCCGCCCGGACAGGGTCTACGGTTCCATAAACCAATAAAGGCACATCCAGATCCAGATTCTTGGCGAAAGTGCCCGGCCAGGTACCCATGGCAAAAACAACATCGATATCCTTTTTGTTTTCAACATGATCTCTGAGGCTTTGGGCTACGGCTTCCTCTCCCTCGTAGGCCAGATAATAATTAGCGGAAGAGACAAACTCCAGATAGGGCCCCAGATCCTGCTCAGACAGCCAATGGATCAGTTTTTGGGCATCTACATTATCCGCGCTCATGGGCAGCGAATCATACTCAATCCAGCCGTCCTGTTTTAAACTTTCAATAACGTAGTAGATCATACTGCCTGTAACAGGGTACTCATCAATATCGATATAAGCGATGCGAAATTTTTCCCCCGACCCTTTGACCATGGGTTCCGAAGGGAACCTGTTCTGAAGCACTCCTGAAGAGGTATCCACCTTGACCATGTCCATAGAGTTATTTTCCTGATAGGATGTCACAGAGCAACCGGATAAAGCCCAAACGAGCAAGGTTATGACAAGGATACAGCTGAGAACAGCCTTGTTTTTTTTCATCAGGCAACCTCCCTCCTTTGCAGTTTCTTTCAGGGTAAATACAAGGTATTGCGCAATTTGCGGTAAACCCAGATGACATTTTTTTCTGTGGGTTTATAGCCGCCGTTGATGACCATTTTCTGGGATGCCATATTGTCCGGTTCGATGATGCTCACCAGAGTCGAGTTCTTTTTTAAGAGAATCGTGTTAAAATGCCTGAGCAGATAGGTCCCCAATCCCATCCCCCGGACTATGGAATGGACCACCAGGGGGCCGGATTCGCCATTTTTATGCTGCAGGACAAAGGCGGCTTTCTGCCCCTTATAAAGAAGCCCCAACCCCGGCCCCTGCAGAATCCGGTGGGTGATATAGGCTTTATGGCCAAACTCCGGGTCATGATACCATTCCAGAATAAAATCCAACCAGCTTAAATCCAGGGGGGTTATCTCCACTTCCGGACGGATCTCCGTATAGGGAGTATAATCATCGGCCAGGAGAATCAGGGATCGGTATTCCTTGATATCGGCCTGGGGATAGCGCTTCAGCACCTCCCGGGTGTATCCGGAGTCATTGATGAGAAAGGTATCCAACCGATCTTCAGACTCTTCCAGCAAAACCTCCACTTCCTGCCAGGTTCCTACGGAAAACATATGCACTCCGCTGCCCTTGTCCCTGATTCGCACGGAATTCCCCACAATCCGGCAATCCCCGTGACAGTTTCTCTCTATGACATTGAGAAGGGAACCATTGTAAGCCGGCCTCCCCCTGAGGATATTCACGATGTCCACAGCCAACTCTCTACAAGCCATACTCGATCCCTTTCTCCCCGGCATAAATTTTCCGCCCTGATGTTCTTTTGCCAAGCAGTAAAAAGGAACCGCAGGCCACTAGGCCACCCAGCAGAGTAATGAACACAAATAAAGCGGAGCGAACCAACAAGCGGTACAGGAATCCTTTGATATACTCTTGATCCACATTAGCCGTTATTTTATTATTCCGCTCCAAATTGAAAGAGGTTACACTTTCCATCTCGCTGCTGTTTTGAGCCAGCCAACCGTTCAAATCATAGATTCTTGCCGTCGGCACTCCCTTTTCCACCACGGAATCCACCTGACTTTGCAAGGCCTGGGCCATTTTGTTGGCGGTTTGCGTGGTCGCATCATCCACGATCTGATAAAACCGGGTACATACCATGGCCCCATCCACCGCAGCCGCAGTGGTTACGGCAATACACAGGACCAGCATCAAGCGCAAAACCAGGCTCTTTCCCTCAGCCTTAACCCGGGCCATGATCAGCAGGGCCACCCCGAATATTTCCAGGGCAATGATCAGGGATTGGATTTTATTCTGGTGGTTATATTCGGAAACAGCGTTGTTGACAGCATTTTGTCCGATACACATGATCAGGTATCCCTCAATCCCGCCGCCGGCCTTTTGGATGGGTGAAGTAAGATAAAAATACTGTCCGTCCTCACGGACTGTAAAGAGCTTTCCCCCTGAATCCTGCCCGTCAGGAGGAAGGTCTAAATTCAAACTGTGAGCGTCTATTCCTCTTTGATAGAGAAGCTTGGCTCCGGCAGACACCACATAAGCCCCCTCCATATAGGAAGAACAGCCCTGCACCCCTTTCAGGGTTTCCTGCATATTAAAAAAGTTATCCAACTGTCTGCCGTTTTTTATTCCGTACTCGATCTGGCTGATATGTTGCCTGGCTTCCGTAGCAATGCGCATAAAGGTCACATCCTCATAAAGTTCGCGGATGGAACCTTCTTTGACCACCTGATAACCGGCCATTGCTGCGGTCAAGAAAACCAGCAGGAGCAGGGTAAAAACAATTTTTATCTTCCGAGCCATGGCTATTCTCCTCTGATACCTATTTGACATTGATTTAAGACCAAAAGATGTTCGTTAAGGAACCTGTACCGTTAAGGCGGGAGTCATGGTAATCTGAATCACTCCGCCAAAGCTGCAGATGGCCTTGGAAGAATTATTCAGAGCAGGGTAATTCCCCACGATCACAGTCGGAGAGCCGGGAACCCAGGGAGCCGCCACCATAGGTGTACAAGGCATGGGCGTTAATGCTCCGAAGGCGGCCGCAGTGGCGGAGGCTACCGCCGGATTGGCCAGAGAACTGCACATGCCGAAGGGCAATTTGGGCAAATCCATAATGGTGGCTATGGGTTGATTAAGAGCGGTGGCCGTAGGAGCGCAAGTGGCCATCAGGGGGACCGGAGCCACTCCAAAAGAGCAGGTGCACAGAGATGTATTTACCACAAGATTGGCCATAATCAGGTCCCTCCTTTTTTCCCAGAATACTAAATATCCTATTTCAATACTCCTCAGATCATTATATTTGAATGTCTCCCAGGTCATTGGCCTGGCCGCCATGGATTGCCATGGTTTTTACGTTGTTTTGGGTCATGTTCTTTTCATCCGGCCCCTTGCCCAGCAGACTCAGGGTCAGCGTCTCTTGTTTCAACTCCGGTAAAGCAGCAAAGAAACTGCCGTCTTCCTCAGTCCGGCACTCAATAACCTCCACTAAAGGCGTCCCCCGGACATGGCTGAATTGCAGCTCTTTCTCCAGCAGAAATATCCCTTCCCGGGAATCCTTCCGGGTGATTAGGCAGACTTCTCCTTTCCCCTTATCCTTATCCTTGATCAGATACTTGCCGGGAAAAGACAGCTGCCGCTCCGGCACCGCCGCAAACAGCCGGAGCCGGGTGTTGCCTGCCTCTCCTTTATCTTCCGCGACTTTCATAACCTCCCCGCCCTCTCCGGGAATCAGATAGAAATGCTCATGGGCATAAGGACGTTGATCTTGCCACAGGCGCCCTTTCACCGTGGTGACTTCCCTGCCGAAAGGATAGGCCGGGGATGGATTAAGAAGAAGATGGCTGTGCAGATAGCCTTTACCAGGTGCAGGGATCAAGGCAACCAGAGCTTCCTGCTGAAAAGCCGGGGCAATGATCTGAAAGCTGGTCTCTCCCGGGGCAAGATCCGTAAAGATGAAATACCCTCCCGCCTTGTATAAAGGACGCTGCCTGTAACCATTGATATAAATACCGGCCTCGGCAGCCAGCAAAGGTCTTTTACGGAAGCGATCCATGATTTTAAAGATCATGGAGATATGAGTTTCCATCCTTCATCCCTTCTTTTCTTTTACTTCTTATCCCGCAGCTCCATCCGGGTGCTGGTCACCCTGGCCGCCACCGGCCTGACGCGGTTTGATTCTATGGGAACTTGCGTTATGTGCAGGGCAAAGGAGGGTTTAATGATCTTATGGGCACTGTTCCAGATTTTGCTGAGTTCATCATAATTTAATTTGGCATAGCTGAGGAGGATGGCTGCCCCTTCCCCGGCCAATGACCCCACCAAACTGTCGGCCGGGATACTGGGATGATCCCGGATAACCTGCAGGGCCCGGCCGATGATCCGGTACTCATCGGTCAGACGGGTGGATACAGGGGCCTTGGAATGAGCACTGAGCAGGGCATGGCAGCGGAGCTGTAAAGGAGCATACCTTTCCTGCTGGTCGTTATGAGGATCCACGATAAAGCCGGCATTGATCCCGGAGTTATTGTATTCTTCGATGGTGTAGATCCAGAGGGTCAGCTGATAATCCTCCGGCTCCTGAGGGGTGCATAAGCCAATGGCCTCCGGATTATTGATGGGCATAGGGGTCATCTCTTTTTTCAGGAGTTCGACGACAGACTGGCCTGCTTCATAAATGGCATTGTAATCTCCCATATCACATCCCCTTTCCCCTAAAAATTGGCTCTGCCACTTTTTTAACCTCTCTGGACAGATAACCCTCCAGATGGCAATCCAGTTCATATAAAGCTTTGGCGTAGGTTGACTTTTTCTCAAAAGCCCCCATCCAGGCCCTGTCCTTTTCCTCCCGGGCTGCTTTGAGGAGGGCCGGCTCTGCTTTGCCCATTTTGAAGTCCTGTTCAAGCCGGGCAACCTGCTCACCGGCCTTGATATAGGCGGCGATTCCTTCACCCAGCTCGCCGAAGGCCGCTAATACCCCGCTGAATTTCTTGCGGATCTCTTCCCCGTCAGCCTGCTGATCCACGAAAGACGGCAAAGCTAATTTACCTCCGTCAAGGATCAGATAGGCGGCAGGGTACTGGAATTTCTCCGCGATTCCCTGGCCTGTCAATTTCATAAAGGATTTTTCAGCAGTTTCCACCTGCAGCTTGGCAAGGTTCAGATCAAAACCAATCTGGACCCCTTCTTTCTTTAATTCGTCCCGCAATTCGGCCTTAATCTTCCCCATCTTGAAATCCTTTTCAGCTTGGGCCAGGTTCTCCGCCAGGGCTTCCTGCCGTTTGATTAAATACTGCTTTTTTTGCAAGGCGCCATCCAGATCCAGCACCACCAGAGCCACATCCAAAGCCACCTGATTGAGTTCGGCCCGGTGTTCATCCTCCGGAAGGAGGGACTGATCCCCGTGCTGATCCCCGGGGGCTTCCGGACCGGCGGCTTCTTCCTGCTCTTTTGCCGGGGTCTCCGCCTCAGGGGAACCCCCTGCACCGGCTTCATTCCTTGTCTCTGGGGAGGGGGCATTCTGGGATGGCTCTGATGGCGGCAGTCCTTGGAGATAAAGGGTCTGAGCCGCCTGCACCGCCTCCCCAAGGGTCGTAAGTCTTGTATTCTCTTCGCTTGCCCATACCTTACTAAGGGGAATCATGAGCAGCAAACCAATGGACCCGACCATTATCCAGTGTTTCATGATCCTTCTCCTTCACCCTGGTTGCCGTATCCCAGGCTGCCAAAGTCGGCGATGTCCAGCCCCAAATCCTCAAAGTAGGCTGTGTATTGGGGACCGGCTTGACCGGCACCAGACTTGCCAACCGGTTGCTCCTGATCCTTGAGGGCTGGTTCCGCAGCTTTTTCTGTCGGATAATACTCGAGCAGCAATACTTCTTCGCTCCGGGGATCGATCCAGTAACGGAGTCCATAGCCTTCATAGAGGGATTGATGGTTATTCATGGTCCCGGAAGGTATCCCCAATAATCCGGCTGTCCGTTGATCTATGGTTCCGGTTCCCAGGGCTCCAGCCGCACCTTTCTCAGCAGGGGCTTTGTCCCCTTGTCCGGCCGGCTCACTCTTGACTTGCTGTTCAGGCCGTCTGAAAACATTGACCAGTTTTGCTTCCTGCTCCTCATTGGCATAAGAGAATTTTAATACCAGCCCAAAGCCTTGGTTATAGAGGTAGAAATATTTTTCATCGGCAGTATCTTCACGGATTCCTTTGGCAAAAGCCGTGTACAGATCAGGAACCGACAAGTCAAAGAGCTTCCCATAGGCAATATCGTTATCCATAAAGGCGCCGGAATAGGTCAGACCCCATTGGCTATCTGTCAGTGTCCCTGTACCGGAAAACTTGTCGTTGATGAAGGCTCCCTCGTAATACAGCATACCGTTTTTAAAGAGAACCCCTTCCCCATTGGCCTTCCCTCCTAAGAAGGGGCCTTCATACCATGTGGAATGGGGAAGAAGAATGAGCCGCCCCTGACCATCATACAAGCCATTGAGAAAAGACCCCGTATAGACCAGCTCACCTTGTTCGTCATAATAACGGCCTGCACCATTGAACAGCCCATCGGCGAAATTCCCTTCGTAGCGTTTGACTCCCTTTTCATCCTGAAAGGCCCCCGGACCTGAGTACAGCCCGCCCTTAAAGCTTCCCTTGTACTGTATCCGGCCATCGGGGTAATACTCCGTCCCTTCCCCTTCAAAAAGGTCCTCCGCAAAAGCTCCTGCATAGGCCAAAATGTCATTTTCCAGAATTATCCCCTGCCCTGAGCGTTTGCCATTGCGGAACTCCCCTTTGTAGACCACTCCCGGGGCTATTATGAACTCGCCGCTCCCCTCATACCTGCCCTCCACAAATGGACCGGCATATTTCAGGGATCCGTCTTCATAGAATTCCTCTCCATACCCGATGGCCTTGCCTTCTTCCAGGCGTCCCTTGAACTTCAGCTTTTCCAGCTTCTCCTCATAAAAAACTTCCACCTTACCCTTATATCCCTCTAACTTGGGGTCCGCTGTGTAGAAATGGGCGGTCAGGGCTAAGCTGACAACCCAGGGCCAGACGATGGTGACGATCAGGAAGGGCGTGGCCACCAGGATAACGACCAGAATCACCAGCAAAGACTTGGCAATAAAGATCGGTCCGGCATCCACATAATCCTCCCGCTTTTCCGGCTTCAGCTTAAACTTGGTCAGCAGGGATGCAAAAGCCTTGGGAATCTGGTTGAGGAACTTGCTGAGATTGGTCAGACTGGAAAATTTGTGCTTCGCCAGTACAAAGGGTCTCAAAACCACACTCCTGGTCGTCCGGTAGATAATTTGGATGTATTTCATGAGCAGCTTGATAATCATAGCAGCCTCCTCAACTGACACCGTTTAGCGGATTTTTTCCAGCTCGGAAATCGTGGTATAGGTGGTTTGCTTCAACTCCGAACGCAGATTGTGCTCGGCGAGGTACATATAATTGCGGGCAGCTCCGTCGAGAGAATTATATTTGATGATATCCATAAACATGGTGCGGGCGTTGTCATAATCTCTTTTGATAAATAGATTGACACCCAGTTCAAAGCGTTCGCCATGGACTTCCTTGGATTTAAGCAGGGCATAGGGATCACTGTCAAAGAGATCGTAAAGTTCCAGCTTTTCCCCCTGGATCACCATTTCTCCGATCCTGCGTCTGCGGTAACCCAGTATGGGCAGCTCTTTGATCACTTCACGGGTGCAGGCAATATAAATATCGCTTTCAAAGCAAACCCGGATAATGGGTTCGGCTTTCTGGGCTTCACTGGAAATGGCCGTAGGTTCCATTCTTTTTTCCTCACCGATAAAGCCCAGCATAATGCTCCCTTTGGTGATCAAGATGCGCAGGTCCACCAGGCTTTGCCCTTTTTTTCTCCTTTTTTCGTTAAGCCCTTCCAGCACTTCGCGGACTCTTAAAGCCGTGCGCAGCGCTTCTTCCGGAGGGGTCTCGAAGACGGCGTTGAAGCCTTCCGGGAGAAAATCATAGACTGTGCCCTTGCCTTCACTGACCACAGGAGCTACATTTTCAAAGACATCATTGATATTGGCGAAAATCTCCTGGCTTTGCTCCCCCACCGGACCGATAAAGCGAAAACGCAAAAAGAGCATGACCACGTTTTCCTTCTGGGCTTGAGATTTTTTACCGACATTTTCAATATGGGTTTCCCCGATGATCTCCAGGAATCTTTGGGGCACGAACCGGTAGTAGGACTGATTCAGTTTATTTAAGCTCCGGGTGGTGGTCAGAATGCTCTGGGACAAGGCATGGATGGAGTGGGAAAGATCTTCGATTTCATCTCCGGAGCTGACGGCAACTTCTTTTTCATAACGGCCTTCCGCAATTCTGTCTACATTGCTTTTGAGTTTGCGGACATTGTGAACCGTAAAGTATTCCACGATCATCACCAACAGGACCAGGACCAACCCGATCAGCCCCATATAAAGGGTGAGATCTCCCGTGGTTTGGGCAATATACCGCTCCAAGACTTCCCGATCCACGGTCAGGCTAAAGATCACGGCAGAACCGGCGGAGGTAAGACCGGTGGGTATGAAGACGCAAAGCTCTTCCCCTTTGGGGCCAGTGATGGCCATAGCCTGGATGGTATTTTGTTCAGCTTGTTGAATCCCGTTCAGGAAATCCTTTCCATACCCCATCCGTGCAGCGGGAAAACCCTCTTCATAGTTGCTGTTGGAGGCCGCCACTACGTATTGTCCCTGATTGGAGGTCAGCAGGCTTAATTGGGCTTCTTTTAAACTTCTGTAGGCAGGAGTTCCTTGTTCCTCCCCGGGCAGCACCAGAGACTGGTTCTCTCCAAGCTGATCGAAGAAAGCGGCGGCGCGGGTGCTGTCCAGCTCCAGGCCGGTCTCATCAGCGATATGCCCTTTGGCGGAGGCCAGCAGCATTTGCCCGGACTTGAGCTGCTCTGTTGAATGAACGCTGCCGATCATCGCCTCGGATTGGGGAATGATAATATAAGTGGCGAGGGCATATAGGGTCAGAAAGATCACGAAAATCACCAAAAGGGCCTGCCGGATCAGCATGGAAAGCCGCATATGCAGAATATGGCAATAAAAGTCCCAGAGCAGCAAAGAAAAGATGATCCCTCCGGCCGCGATACCCACCAGGAGAAACCAGGCGGTCAGATCCCGGGTTGATGAAGCATCGGTGGTCCCGATTTCCGGAAGAAAAGCAAATCCTCCCTGAAAAATGCGATTGTGGTTCCCTTCGTTATAAACACCGGCCACATTGCCTATATTCCCTACGGTTAACGGATATAAGCGGGCAAAGGTTATGCCGTCATTTTCCGAAACAACCTTGCTCCCTCTCACAGCCAGATAGGGTTCCCAGGTTGAAGAGGATGACATGTACATATCCCCCCTGACGGCATCCTGAAAATATAATTGGTTGCCGGCATACCAGAAGGAGTGGATAATCACCTTATTACCCTGGGTGAATTGGTAGGCTGTGTCCTCATGGCGGTTGGACTTGCGCAACAGGGTGGCATTTTCCAGACTGAGCACCGTGTCCCCTGAAGGCAGGACCAAAACAGCGTTGATTTTATCCTGAAGTCCTGCTAAGGAGTAGGAATGGGTGTTTTCCAACTTGGCAGTGGTTTTATCATAGGCATAGGTATCGAGAGCATCTCCGTTCAAAAAACCGAAATAGAGCCTGGCATCATCATCGCTCATCGCCGAAATGAGGCGGAATTTACTGTCGTAGGGCCGTTCAGCACTCCGATAAAAGACCCGGGAAACGAAACTGCCATCATCCCGGAATCTGTAGATCCCCACTTGGGTAATCAGGGACGAATCAGCCGCCATGCCATAGGCCGGCAGGTAAAGATTTTTATCTTCATCCGTATAAATACCGTCAAAGATGCCATTGTCCGGCACAAGGGCGGAAATATCCTTTTTAAAGGACTGTCTTCCCGTGGAGTCGAGGCTGATCAGAAAAACCTGCCCCTGCTCCTGTCGGATATAGTAAATATTGCCGTTGCGATCCACGCCGTGAGCATACTCCCAAACCTTGCCCTGCTCCGGCTGGGAGAACAGGGGTACAATATACTTATCCCCAAACTGAATGAACCCCAGCGAGCCGACTACAGCTAAGATGATGATCAAACTTATCCATCGCTTATTCACGTTCCAACCTCCCCCAGCCTGTTAACGCAAGCGTCTTTTCTTTCTCTTCCAAAGCTGTTTCAGCCGCCGTAACCCATAGGCCCACCATGTTTCTTTCCGCAACCTTTGATGCTCTGTGAGCAGCCCGGGAACAAGCTCTTTCCATTGGGAAAAAGCGGACACCATGCTTACCTGTTCATGCAGCCGCAAATGGGCGATAAACTCCCAGATCCCCTCCGGTATATAGCGATCCTGCTTAAAAATACATTCCAGCAAAGCAGCGCATTGCTCACCCTTGGCTGTCTTCTGAGCGGCCAGAGGAGGGATCACATAATTGATCCTGACCCTGTTGGCTTGGTCGATCACCACGATATGATCAGGCTCAAGACAAGGCAAACTGATTAAATCCGGCAGGGCATCGAGAATTAAGCACTCCTGAAAAAGCCTGGTGGCATAAGCTATCCGTTTTTCAAATTCCGGAGTTTTGCTGTCTTTAAAGAAATCCCGGAGCTTTACCCCTTCATGATAGGCAAAGATGGCAAAGATGCAATGCTTCCCGGATACCACCCGGACAAAATCGGTAAACTGGTCCTTGTTCAGGTTGAAAAATGCCGGGAGATAGCGGCGGATATCTTCTTCCTTTTCGTAGATATTGAAGACCATGGGCCGGTAGTGATTATTGGTTTCCACATCGATACAAAGGCAGGCTGTATAGCCCTCCAGCTCCTGGAGCACCTCAAGGACTTTGAATTTCCCATCTTCAATAAACGGACCCATAGTAACCTCCCTTGTTGCCTGCTCTTCTTAGGTCTGCTCTTCCTAGGTCTGCACTTCTTCTATCTACACATCTTATGTCTACGCTGCTTCTCTCTACTCTTCCACGATCACAAAAGCACTGGTCTTAATCTCCGGATCAGCCGTACTGGCCGCCACAATCTCAAAGGTTCCGGGTATGCTGGGAGCCTGGTAGAGCCCGCTTTGATCCATCTTACCCCCGTCTGCATCCTTGACACTCCAGGTGACGCCTTTATCGGCCGTGCCGCCCACCGCAGCTTCAAAGTGCATCCTTTCCAAAACCTTCATCTTATGAATATCCGGGGTGATTTTTATGCTGACCACATCCTTGGCCCGCAGCTCGGCCGTATCCCGGGTGACCTTGTAGGCAAACCAGCGTATTTTCAGCAGATGCCCTTCCACATGATCAAGACACCTTATCCCAATCCTGAAGGTTCCGTTTTCCGGGTAGAGAATTCCGGCCACCTCGACTTTAGGGACCTCTTTCATCTTAAACACTTCGCCATTGCCAAACAGCAGCTTTTTGCTTTCATCGCTGCCGAATTCCACGGCGAAGTTCAAGCTGACATGACCAAGACCCAGATTATGAGGCACCTCTTCCGAAGTAAAGCGGGCATTGACCCGGATGGCCCCGCTTAAAGGAATTTCGACAATTCCGGAGGAAGTGGCATAATCATAAGCTTCCGAAGAAGGAACCCCAAAATGGAAGTTCAAGGCTTTTTTCGGGGCACTATAGCGGACTTTTACCTCAGGCTTTTGCCAGTATTTTAAGATTTCCACATTCGTGGTTACATTCTGCAGCAGTTCCTGCCAGGAGGGGTTGCCGGAGACTTTCCTCTCCTGGCCGCCTCCTATCCCCGTGATCCGCTGACCAAAAGGCAGAGGATTGACCTTTCTTAAAATATGGGTGCTGCCCGCACTGATATAATCGAGCCTGGCCAGATAAATGGGGGTATCTCCCCCGGACAGCTGCTTCTCCAGATTGCTGAGATGAACCTCCACCATCTGCTCATACTTGGCTGGACTTCCGGCTAAGTAAATTTCGTGCTTCAAGGGCAACTCCAGCTGATCCCGCAAATCCCCCATGCCCAGGCTAAATATTCCTTTGCCTTTGCCGAAAGGCACCTGCATATCGGCCAGAGCCGCAGCCTTCAGAGTGTACCCCACCCTATAAATCTCCTGGTCCGAGTTTTTATCTTCATTAAAAAGAATTTGAATGGTGCCGCCCTC
Organism: Desulfitobacterium chlororespirans DSM 11544; assembly: GCF_900143285.1. Lineage (NCBI taxonomy): Bacteria > Bacillati > Bacillota > Clostridia > Eubacteriales > Desulfitobacteriaceae > Desulfitobacterium > Desulfitobacterium chlororespirans. The sequence goes on along the minus strand of NZ_FRDN01000008.1, from coordinate 298,111 downwards.
TTCCTTGCGGATCGTGTCGGACTCATAAGTATAGGTAAAGGATAATGGCGGCAACCCGGCCCCTTTGAGCACCACATACTCAGCGGTAAACTCCTGTCCGGCCAAAGCAATCGCCGGCACCACTTCATAGATGGATACTCCTTGGCCCTGATAGAGGGTCTGCACATTATTCCTTCCCCCTTCACCGAATAAGGTGTTTATATCCGGCTGGTTGGGGTCCAGGTATAAACGGAAGCTCTCTTCAATTTTATTGAATTGCTGACTTTCACTGTCTGCGGCGCCAATATTGTTCATGGGCTCTCGCAGCAGCTCATCATATTCTAAGCAGAGATAAGCCTGTTCATGACCCACAAGGGTCTCAAATCCTTCAATCATCTGCAGTTTGCGGATAATCGGCGAAGTCACGGCAATTTCCCGGCCGTCATAGTCCAGAGCAAGACCTGTTTCAATGGACAGAGAAGTATCGTCGTTCCGGTATACTCCCAAACCGCAGATCACCCCGGCTCCCAGGACACACCGGTTGATCAGACGGCGCTTGTTATTGTAATAGTTTTGCTCCGTCTCAAAATCTCTGGCGGTAAGCATCTTGCCATGATAATAACGATTGCGCTCCAGAGGGAATAAGTTTCTATTCTTCATTGCCAGTACCTCCCATCAAGGTATCATAGGATATCTCATTATTGCCGCCGACTCTGCCATAGGTATACTCCCCGACCAGGGAATTGACGCCGAGATAGGAGTGTTTGCCCAGAATGGTTCCCTGCTTAAGGCGGATAATCCCTGCTTCTGTATGAGCCGGAATAGTGCTTTTCAGCTTAGCCAGAAAAAGATCCAGGTTCTTAACCTCATGCAAAGCCTCTTCAGGCAGCAGGATGAAGAATTTAAAAGGGTTATCCCCGAACAGCTCCCGGTAAATGTCTCTGTCCTTGCTTTCCTGCTGCATCTGTTTGTAGTCGAAGTACTCAATGATTTGCGGCTCTACTCCTAATTCCTGCCGGATGAAACCTGCTAACCCCGGCTTGGTGCCAATGGCCCTGTATTCAGGCATAAGGGTTCGGATCCGTTCCCGCAGTTCCTCCGTCCCCATATCCTGTACACCCTGAAGGTCCACCCAGCCGGCTAAATAGCGCAGCATGTCTTCCCCGGCCAGGGTATAATCCAATTCCTCGCTCACACGGTTGATCTGTTCTTCTATATCAAAAAATATGCTGTCAAAGATCTCCATAAAACGCTGGAAAAAATTATTTTCCTGATGATCCCGATAGATCTCCGGAAGGTACTGAATGATCTTCTCATCCGTCAAAAGCAGCTTGATTTTCTTCAGTGCAAATGCAGAGGGCTGGGGTACCAGGAATTCCAGCCGCAGCCAGAGATACCGTCCCTGGGCCGGAAGCAGCCCATCGACCGCTCCCGCAAAAGCCAGCTTAAAAAGAGGAGCTGCTCCCTTCAGTCCCTGAGCAGGGTCACTTTGGGCTTCCCTGAGATATTCATCCAGATCCACCGCCCGCTCCCCCAGCAGAACCGCTTTGCTGTTGGCAGCATAGCAGGACACCTTCACTAAAGAATTCTCCGGCATCTGAGCATCCAGCCAAAGGCCTTCCCACTGGAAATCCGGCTCGGTGCTGTCGATGGAACCGGTGATCATCACGGCTGTGGCCAGCATCCCATAGTCATTTTCCTGGTTGTGGGCAAACACAAGCCGGTGATCCTGGAGTTCCAGATTCAGCAAAAGGCTGCGCTTCCACTCACGGTTCCGGTTCAAGGTGATGTACATTCGCCCTTTATTCATGGCCGTTTACCTCACAGTATTTTCAAATCAGATTTTATGCTGCTTGCTCGGGTCGCGTAGCTTTATCCCACATCCGCGCCGCTCAGGCACTCCAGGGCTGGCGTACTTGTTTCCGCAGCAGCTCCCGCCAAACCTCAGGGTAATACCTGATGTGAACCAGTGGCTCCGCTATGCTGCAGAAACATCGTCCACCTTGTCACCCTTCCGCGCAATTCGCTCTCTTCTGTAGGATAAAGCTACGCTTACGGGTCCTTTACAAAGCATCAAATCAGAATACGGATCTGCAGATCCCCCAGATAGGGAAGACCATAGGGAGGAATGACGATGGTCCCGTCCCTGTCCCGGTAGCTTTCCCCCAGTTTTACCCCCAGGGTCAGTTTTTTCACATAAATGACACCGGGGACTTGACTGATCCTGACCGCCAGGGTATTTTCCTGCACCGGCTTGCCGAATTCCGGTTTCCCTCCTTGGGCAGAGTTGCCTTGGCGCAGTTCCCGGAAATAATCTTCGATGTTCTTGCGCACATCCTCCTCAATATATTCCCGGCGTTTGCTGTCCACGAGGATTTCTCCATCAAGGGAGATCTTTATATAAGCAGGTCCAATGACTTTCACCTGGGTGGTAATTAAGCGGTAATGATCCAGATGCCGGCGGACGCTCTCCAAAAAGCCTTGATCCGGCTGAGGAAAAATCTCCTCACTATAGGGGACCACCACCACCGTCACCGTGGCCGCAGTTTGTTTCGCACCGGCCACTTTACTGTCCGGATCATAAAAGGGAATCGCTTTGGCCCCCATGATCCGGCGTCCGGGAGTGCCCATGGCCAAGGTCTCATAATCCGTTGCCGTGACCGCTCTTGTACACTCCTTGAGGGAGAGCTGAAATCGTTCCAGGGCAGCCGGCAGGCTTTCCTCATCCTTTCCCCCTCTGACCGGATGCAGGTTGAAGGGTTTCAGGCTGAATGCTCCATAGTCCAGGACTGCAAAGTCCTGATGCCCGATATTTCCCCTGTTTCCTTTGGTGACGGCACAATCCGTAATCAGAATATTGTCCTCCCCGGCTAAAGGGACCGCCCCATGTTCGTTATCTCCGAAAACCAGCTCTCCCCTGGCACTGTCATAGGTAAAACAGCGCTCATAAGGCCCGGCCAGAGCAAGATTATGACTATAGTTCCAATCCGTCCATCGGCGCTGACCCTCTTCCGTTTCTTCATAGACCATGAGGCGGAGCTGTTCTTTCAACAAAGCCTCCTGATGCCGGAAGGGAAACCGTTGGCAGGGCAGGCCATTGGAACCCGGAAGAAGCATTGCACTCTTAAAGGAGGGTTCATAACAGAGAATGCGGATATTTTCTTCTCCATCCACAGCCATTCCCGAAGGAAGGCTCATTTTAAACACCCTTCCCCTTCCCTGGCTGTCCGGTAAAACCTCCACCTGGTCATGAATTTGCCAGCCGGTCTCATCCCGGACAAAGACCATGACTTCACCCTCCTGAGCCAGCCGGCTGTCCGGTTCGCACAGGACTTCGGAGGCAGCCGGGTCGAAGGAATAGCCCATCATCTCACAATGAGTTTCCTTCTGCACCACCGGCAAGGTATCGGTAAATATATTCAAAAGCCGGGGGTTTTCTTCACACCCTTGGCGAATCAAGCGCACACGGAGCCAGCAGCAAAAGGGCAGCCCTTCCCCGGGACTTCCGGGAACCGGTTCCCGATCCATAGAGAAGACGACCTGACCCGACTGGGATAAACCCCAGGTCCCATCCCGGACATTGGTCATGACCTGAAACTCCAGGCCCTCTTCCCCGCTTACTCCATACTCCCAGGCAATCTCCCGGGGGAGCAGGGCGTTCTCCCGAAAAGGGTTCCTGGAGACGGGATAACTTTCATCCATCTGAAAATAGAGGGTCAGCTCCTCTTTCCCTGCCCAACCATTGAGGCCAATATAGAGGGCACTGTCTCCTTCCCGGGGTGCGGAGCCAAAAACCTGGCAATAGAGACTGGGTTCTTTGATCATGTCCGTAACATTATGAAAATCCTTGCCATCCCTCACATAGACATGATCTACCTTCAGACTGTGCACATGAACAGAACTCTGGGCTTCAAACACCACATCCTGAGCAGAAAACCGCGCACCGCGGGGCAGAGTGAGTTCTCCGGAAAAGCCGGCAAAACCAAGACGGGTTGCCGAGGGAGCAGGCCCCCTCACGGTTACCCCCAAAAGCTTCAAAAGGCTTGCATAGCTCCGGGAGGAAATCCGGTTCAATTGATACTGCTGCATTTCCTTAAGCCAGGCAAACAATTCCAGGATGGTGATTCCCGGATCATGTTCATTTAAATCCGTCCACTGAGGATAGATCACCGGAATACGCCGTATGGCCGTCTCCATAATGGACTGAAAGCTCTGGTCATCGTAGTTGGGCAAAGAAATCATGGTTTCACCCCATTTCTTTATAAAATCTTCACCGTATGTTCCCCGCTGGTTACCACCACGTACCTTAAATTAAACTCTCCATCCAGAGGTATAACCCGCAGAGTGCTTCCCTCGTAATACCGGCCCTCCAGGATAATTTCCTGAATACGGGCCACATTCCTGAGGGGATTGAGCAGCATATAAAAACTGCGCAGTGAGGGGATTTCTTCAATTTTAAAGCTTTGTCCGCCGGACATGCCTTGATTTAAGTACCTTTTCAGGGCTTCCCTGATATCTCTTTCCGCTTCCGCCGCTCTGTCATAGTCCTCCAGGGAAACGGTGACCATGACATTGACCTTCATAACAATGGCGGGGACAACGGAGAACCTTCCCCCCGCCAGAAGCTCACAGCTCACCCGCTGCTTCAGGGACTGCTCGATTTTCCTGCATAGCTTTAAACTATACATTCTGTTTTCGATATGGGCGGGCAAAACCACCAGGGTAACATATCCCCAGGCCGGCTGCCCGAAGGCATCATAATTGCCCACGCATTTGACATCTTTAACCTCGGCGAACTGCCCCAGCACCAGGCTTTCATAATCGGCTGCCGTGACTGCCCGCCCCTGATGGCGCAACTTGCAGGGACCGACTTTCTCCAGGGTTTTCAGATCATGTCCATCGCTTCCCCCTGAGGTCATTTCCAGATTCGTCACCTGATCCACATGGGGAATGCCGATCAGAAGTCCTTCGATGGTGCCTTCCTGCAGATTGCCTTTTTTGCCGCCCCCAAAGGCGTAATTAACCTTGATATTGCCCTCTTCAGCCGGAGAAGGCACCTTCCCATTCAAGCCATTGCCAAAGGAAATTCTGCCGGTGTTTTGGTCCAGCTTATAATGGCGGCTGTTATCCCCTGCATTGATCAATGTTTCACAGGGGTCCCATTTCACCCAAAACTCCTGGAGATGTCCCCCTTGATCATAGTGAACTTCCACAGAGTTGGCTTTGTTCTCCCTTAAATAAGCCATTTCCGCCTGACTGATATCACGGATCTCATTGACCCAGAGTTCACACTCCAGGACAGGACGGTTGCGCAGAGTGATGGTTTTGTTGGGCTCATAGCTGTCCGTGCGGAACAGCTCGCCGCGAATGGTTTCTTTCTGAATGATTTCCACCACATTGGGAATTACTTTTTGCACAAGGGGTTGAATCGTGGGCCGTTCTGCGTAGTTCAGATTGCCCTCCCCAATCCGCAGCCAATAGCCTTCCTGGCCGAAAAGGGTGTCTTTTTTGAAATCCCGGGGGGCATAGACGGAGATAATCCCATCCTCCGTAAGTCCTTCCGTGGTGTCGGTGAACTTCAGCTCATGCCAAACCCCTTCCCCTTTAATATCCTGGGTCAGATACTCGATCTTAAGCAGGGATTTGGCTTTACTCTGCCCTTCTATTTTGAAATACATGGTGATGGGAAAGCCGTTGGGCTGTTGATCAAAAGCGCAGTACACCCCATGAACCTTCTCCCGCAAAGGCTCATAGAGCTTAAAGGTGGCAAAAGTACCGGGAGCGCTTAAAGCTTTCACGCAATTATTCTCTGTATAAATCTTTTCTGCAGCTTTCAAGGTCTCGCCATAGGTAAAATCCAAAGAAACCGCTTCCAGATAGGGCAGCAGCAGGTGGGCATACATGGAGAAGGCATTCTCCACCTCCACGACCCGGGCTCTGATCCAATATCCTTCCACGGAATTCTGGGAATTCTTGACGATATCCTCAGGGCACTGAAAAGAGATCCTCTTTTTGAAGGAACCTTCTCCCCCCTGGAAAGGATTGACGTCGCCCTCCACTTTTAAATGGGTCCATCCGGCACCGTTCCAATACTCCCAAACCACCCGGGAAACAACGATGCGGTCCGGAACAGGGGCGGGAATATCCACTTTTTCCACCACATATTTGCGATAGAAATTATATTGATAAACACTGTTGGCGTCCCCTACCTGCCGGGTCACCATGTTCAGCGCAAATTCGATGTTGATCCGGGCCCGGCGTTTGGAGAACACCTCCTCGGATGCCATATAGAAGCACTGATAAGGCATAAGCTGTGTGCCGAAGCAATAACCTCCCTGCTCCTCATCCAGGGCCAGGTCATTAGAGTACAGCAGATCCGGCTTAATATGCACCCCAGGTTGATCTCTATGCAGATAAGCACTGCCCATAGCGATCCTGTCCATGAGGATTTCATCCCTTTGGCCGTCAGACTGCATCGTACAGGTGATCCAGAAGTTTTCCTCTTCCGGGGAGTCACCCTCCAGTACATAGGGGCGGAGGGGAGTATGATTATCCTTAAGCAGATGGAGCTGCCCATCCTTAACCTTGACCTGGTCAAAAGGAATCTGGGCTTTTCCGTCATAATAAGACCACCGGGCAAACCCGGGATTGGCCAAACGGGCCAGGTATTCTTCATTTAAATAGCTTAAAGCCGTATTCTCCAGACTTAAGGTAATGTCGGCGGGGCTGACCAGTTTCAGCACATCCTGACTGGCCAGAGCAAAAGCATGGCGCTGAATATTCCTGGCCCCGGAGGGATTAAAAAAAGTCACCGATCCTTCCTCAAAATCCAGTTTCTCAATAATATCCTGACGGGGGTTGATGGAATAAAACCCCATCAATTTGGCCGGAGTAGCATAAAAATCCTTGGTGGTTTCAAAAATTACCCGGGCGCTCCCTTCTTCCCTTTCCTCCTGGCCCCGATCATAATACAATTGGGTCCCCCGGTTAATGACCACACTGCGCTGGGAACCTTCCACCAGGCGGAATACGGCCAGCCCTGCAGCAGGGGTCACGGACTGGGCTGAAACTTCCAGGATATTCAGGAATTCCAAATAATTCTTATAGGGCATGCGGTTCAGCCGGTCGATCGTCTCCCCGAACATCTGGGCAAACAACTCGGCTAAGGCAGCCCCTCCATCCATAGCCGACCGCTCATACTTCCATTCGGGAGTATAGATCCCGGCTTTCCCTTTGATGATTTGGAGAAGATCCTTGGCTTTTCTGGGATCAATCCTTGGCATCGTATTCATGCTCCTGCCCCCTCCAGAATATAGAACGGATAGACCCTGTTGAACAGGTTATTGGTGCTTCTGACCACATAACGGATAGTGACCATAACCACACTTTTATCCCCATCATCGTTTCTGACCTCAACCTCAATATCTTTAATGCGCGGTTCAAACCTGGCCAGAGCATCCAGAATCTCAGTCTCGAAGGCGGCGATGCTTTCCAGCCGGTTCACAGAGAAGACGAAATCCTTGGCTGTTGAGCCAAACTCCGGACGCATCACCCGCTCTCCCGCATTGGTCTTCAGGATGATTTCGATGGCTTCACGGATATCCTCTTCATGCTCCACCATGGCGATTTTTCCTGTCTGGGGATCGATAGCAAAAGGAAATTTAAATCCTCTGCCCAAAAAGCTTTTGGTATCTGCTTCAGCCATTGACGTTTCCCCCCTGGATTCCTCAATTCAATTTAAGCATGGACCCTTTAACCATGGTCATGCCGCTGCTTTCGATGGACACCTGGGCATTGGCCTTAATGGTCGCATTGGCCGTTGCTTTCACTTCAACCTGAGCACTCTCCAGGTTGATGGCTTGTTTTCCTTCGATCTTGATGCTTCCGGCTGTACCGTCAATGGTGATTTTAGCCGCGCTGCCCACTTCGATAATCAATTTTTGCTTGCAGGTCAGCTTGACTTCCCCGTTTTCATTCATGGACAGGGTATTCTTGCCATCGGTGATTTCAATGGTTTTTCCTTCATCATCAAGGATGATTTTTCTTTCCTTAGGAGTGGTCAGGGATATCTTTTCTTTCCCTTGAACATCAGAAAATTCCAAGGTGCTTTTATTGGGCGTCTTAATCATATAGGTCTCATTCTTGCCTTCATTGACAGCCCCAGGAGGCTTGGCCAGATTACCCCACAGGCTGCCGATGATGTAAGGCCGATAAATATCCCCGTTTTCAAAGGCTACCAGCACCGTATCTTCCACATTGGGAATAAAATAGAATCCGCATTCCTTGCCGCTGAAAGGTGTCATAACGTAAGCCCAATCCAGCTCCAGGGCTTCATCATTTTTAGTGATAAACTGACATTTCACTCTGCCCAATTTTTCCGGATCATTGATATTGGTTACTTTAGCCAGAATAACCCCGCTCATGGTCTCCTTCGTTTGTCCCTGGGATGGCATAAATTGCTCAAAAATCGACATCATTCAACCCTCCGGTCTTTTAGGTAATTCTTTTATGTAGTGAGGAATCAGGGGTTGCAGAGCACTAAGCCGGTCTGAGCCCATCAAAGGAGGTAAGATAGCCCCCCCCATTGATGCTGTGGGTCACATGAGTAAGGTAATAGGTTCCGTTCAGGCCCTCACCCATCCCCCCAATCTCCACCTTGTCTCCGGCTTTCAGATCGGGCAGTCCGATGGTGGAGCCTTTACAGGTTACGAACTGGGTCTGGTGGGCTGCCAAAGTATGCTTGGCCAGAGCTGTCGCCTGACCTTCATTGACCACACCTTTGGGATCATTGATCATAATCACCTTGTTTTTCACTACTGTGGGAACCTCATCCGTATTGGTCGCTTTCCCGGAAAAGGTTTTATGCTCAATATGATCCATACCATAAACCTCTACGGCACCGATTTGCTGAGAAATATCATGCTCCATGGCGAAGGTCAGCAAATGCTTCCCCCATTCCAGCTTAATCCCGACTTCAGCTTTTTCAGCCAGGTTTTTGCAAAAATAAATCTTATCATAGATCACACAAAAGGAATTATTAGTCCGCTCCGCAAAAGCCTTTAAGTATTGATAATCATCCACATCTTTCTTAATCTCCGGGCTCTCATCATAGGCCCCTTCCTCACCGGCGTCAAAATCCGATTCAATGGTGCCTATATCGGCATAATCCTTGCATTTTTCGTTGAGTATGCTGGTGACGATTTCCTTGATGTCCTTCTTGCCGAAATTCACCCAGGTCTTATTGTTGACCAGGGCTCCTTTGGCATCCAAGCATTCAACCGTGATGGCCGGACCCTGCCCGCTGAACTCATAAGCTATGGAGTTGATATATCCCTTAAAAACTCCCTGCAGGCTGGAGGTGTACCCCATTTCCACCACCACCACTTCGCCGGTCTTAAACGTACTCAATACCTCTTTCCGGATTTCCCCTTCCTCAAGATCCATAATCCCCGCCACGGTAAACTCGCAGGAGCCAATATCGTAAGCAGCCGACATTTTTACCTTAAGGTCAACAATGGCGAAATCCTTCTGGACAGTTTTCTGTCCGACTTTTATGGTGAAGTCAGGGTTGATGAATCCCTTATAACTTTCTTCCAGTTTGCTGAATTCACACTTTGCCACGTTCAGTTCCTCCTGCTTAAGTCAAGTCCTCAGCGCAGAATGGCCGGAATGACAATACTTTCTCCTGAGCGCAGGCGCCGGGGATTGTCAATCCCATTGGCTTCTGCTATTCTCCGCCATTGGGAACAATCTCCGTATTCCGCATAAGCGAAGGCGAACAGGGCCTCCCCGTTCTTAACCACCCGGTGTTTGGTGCGATCCGGTGAATTGCGGATATTATTATCTTTTTTATTGGATTTCAAAGTGATTTCCAGAGTAGCCCGCAAAGGCACTCCATTGGGGGAAAATAGGGTGAATTTTTGACTGATGTCCATAATATACCCGGCGAATTTTGTCTTTCCCCACTCAAAGCTCACCAGGCTGGGGGCATGCTTATCCTCCGATACGTCCAAAAGCTTATAAAAAGGCTCCGTAAACTTGCGGACATCGGCTTTCAGCAAGGTGGGCTTGAGATTATTGGCGAGCAGATCCAGATTTCCCGTCTCCGGACCGGCTGAGTAAGTATCAAAGAACAAAGAAAATTTCATAACCTCGGCTTCGCCGTTGATAAACTGGATAATCGGCCGGTCCAGTCCGGGAATCTTGTGTTCAACATAGTTGGCAGACCGCTGAATCACAAATTCGGCAGGATTGAATAAGCATTTGCAGTCACCGGAACCGGGAATCGAAACCGAAGCATTTTGGAAATTTCCGCCGGAGTCTGCGACTTTGATGGTTGCTTTAGGCATAAAAAGCATGGTTGCTTTCCCCTTTCCCTTTCATTAAAAACCGAAACGCCTTTTTTCCCTTTTCAGCCTTGTCTCCAGCTGGGAATATACTTTATCCACAAGTCGGTTGAGTTCGGTAGGATTCATGAAATCCACATTCTGTATACTTTGTTTCAGAGATGGGGAAGCGATTTCCACCGGGGTATTCAAGGACTTCATCACCGGCTCGTGCTGCTTATTCAGGCGGTGTTTTTCCTCCTCCTCCCGATAGGTAATGGTTGGGAGGCTTTGGGTATAACCCGAGTTATAGTCCTGAGCGATCACCGGCGGCGCAAGAATGATCATCTCCGGCCCTTCTCCCTCTCTGTCCTGATAAGCTATGGGGTTGGCCAGAGCCACCAGCTGAGTATTCCTGAGAGTCCGGAGCTCTTTGCGCCTGGCTTCGTCAGCCTGCAAAAGTACGGTGCTCTCTCCATACCTGGATACTGTCCGTAAGTCCCTGGAAACCTTAATATCCTTCTCACCATCAAGACGAGGGATGGATCTTTCACGAAGGATGGTTAGGGGACCCTGACCTCTTCTGTGGAAAAGCCAGGCCTCCAAATTCTGATGGGTAGGCAAAGGATTGGATAAGGCCGGACTGAAAACACTTCCGGATTGAAAGGTTGGGAATTTAAAGGATTGGATTTTAAATTGTGGGGATCTAAACTGCCGGACCGCAAAGAGATTTTTTATCTTTTCCAATTCAGATTTGAAACTGGCATAATTCTCTACCAGACTGCTCTCCAAGGGGCCCCTCTCCTGTTCTTCGCTTTTGGGGTCGTTTTTCAGGAGGGTCAGAAGCGGATTCCCGGCGACGCTTTTTTCAAAGCTCTCTTTGCCTGCCAGATATTTTTCCATATGATTATGTGTCAATGTCCTGTAGACATTCCCCAAAAGCTTCTCGATAAGCCGGAGCCCCGATGGGCGGAAAATATTCTTTAATTCAGCCCGGCCTTGATGGAGTTTTTCTTTGCTGCCATACTCCTTTTCTGCATTCCTTAAAGCAGAAGGAGCGGTATCGCTTGATTCACTGTTCAGCGATTCCCTGTTCCATGATTCCCAATAGATCAAAGAGCCGGGAATTTCCCAAGGAGTCCCTGAACTTCCTGGCGTCATTGAACCCCTTGGAGTTCCTGGAGTTCCTGGAGCTCCGGGAGTTCTTGGCGTCATCAGAGTTCTTGGTGTTATTAGAATCCTTGCAAGCCATTGATTTGCCCGTTCAGCCAAAGAAATGTTTTTAAGCTGAGGGGTTATTAAAATCTCCCGGCTTGAATCCAACAGGTTGGGAGTGACATGATCAGAAACCGGATGATCTCTGCCGGGAATATTAGTCAATGAAGTGTACAAATCCAAAAAATATAATGTTGATGTATCGGCATGCAAAGCATTCAGATAAGATGTACCGGCATGCAGGGTATTCAGATAGGGTGTACTGAAATGGGGAGCATTCAGCACTGCTGCAGGGAGATGCAGCGTCCGCGGGTGTGGCATACCGAAAGATGATATGCCTAGGGACGGTCTGGTCGGATAAAGCTTTTTCCCACTTCCAGCCTTAACTACAGTTTCTTGACCAAGGCCGATGGAAGTGGGAAAGCTGACAGGACCAGCAAGACTGACAGGAGCGATAGGGCTGATAGGGCTGACAGGGTTGACAAGACCGGCAGGAGTGACAGGGCTGAGCGAGTTGTTTAACACCGCTCTATGGCTGATCTCAACTCTATTGATCATTCCAGGGATAATTCTATCAATAACTTTGTCGATAACTCTGTCACTTATAGAGGTGCTTAAATGTCCGCCGCTTAAAAGCCTGCTGTTAAAAACCGGCCGGACCGGGAAGAAACTCTGGATAGTATTTCTTTGGCTTAATATTGGCCCGGCAAAGACTGTATCTCCCAGCAGTATGACGGGGAAAATGGATTGACCGTCAAGCAATGGTTCTGCAGACCTACCGCTTGGCGCTGAGCTGCTTAGCCTTAAGTTTTTCTTTTGAAAAGAACTTAACATTCCGGCCTTCTCAGATGCCAGAAAAAGGCTTAGAGTAAGATTTGCGTTAAACCGGCCTCCTCTGACCGGATTAAATAGGGGCTGAGGATTCGGTTCAATTCGGCCTGATTCGAGATTCCAGCTAAAGCGGTTTGACACGGCACCGGAACCGGGGAGACTTGGCCTAACCATTGCTGATACGGCTTTGAACAGATCAGACAGCCTATAGACTTCGCTCCGTCCATCACCGGCACGGTTAAGCTCTTTCTGCCGCAGGGAATCAGGATTTGGATTCGGATAATCATTTGAGTTTCTATTGAGGCTTTGAGTAAATTCCTTAAGGCTTTGGGCAAAATTCTGAGAAGCGCTTTGCGTGAGGCCTTGTATCAAACTTTGATTAAGCTCACTCATATATTGCTCATTGTCCGGAACTAAGTCTTTTAGTTGCTCTGCTTGAATGAACTCCATATCTTTGGCAAATAAGCTTATCTTCTTCAATTGCCGGTCTTCTGAACGTCCCCGACTCTTGTCTAGGCTTGGGGTGAATTCCCAACCCGGTGTTGGCTGAAAGAGCCGTTGATATATCCGGGTGAATGCTGACTCATAGATTGAGGCAAATGCTGACTTATAGATTGAGACGAATGCCGGACCGGGCATCAAAGGGAAACGTGACAAGATTGCCCGATTAAATGTTTGTTTTAGTGATCTATTATATAGGAAGGGAAATTTCGACTGGGGCATTGGGCTGCGTGCCGAAACGGGGCTGAAGCCGGTAAAATTATTGGTAATAAGCTTATAACCCCAAGCCAAGGTTGGGAGGCTTGCCTTGACGTCCCTTGATTGGTTAAGAGCCGAGCTGAAGCGGCGTGGTTCCCTAAGGTTTGCTCTAAGGTTTGCTCCAGGAGCATTGAGCCACGTTCCTGGTAAGGGGCTAAATCTTTGCTGAAAGTTTTGAATGGGGTAGATATCAGGATATTTGCTGAAATTCCGCTGTTGACGAAAATTCTGACTGAGATTTGTCTGGAGATTATCCGTGAAATACTTATAAAAGCTTGGTTCAAGAAAACTTAATAGTCTCAAGCGCTCCTTTTGAAGCGGATGATCTTGATTTATCGTTTCCTTGTGTTCCCGAATTAAGCTTTCCTTATGATCCTGTTCTTTGAACCAGGCTTCTTTCCATAGGAGATTCGCCCCCCACTGAAAGTCAGTCGAGTCCATACCGGACTTAGCCGTCCTTGGATACCCGCCGCCTATAAAGGTGGGGGTTTTAGGGCCGATTAGTTCGCTGATCAATTCCGAAGTACTCCATAAGAGAGGGCCGTTTTCCGGATATTCCCGGTTGTTTGCTGACTTTTGGATAACTACAGGGTTTCGCACCAGGGTAAATTGAGTTTTCAACGGAGAGCTAAATCCTCGTTGAATCAAGGGCGTGAATACCCCAGTAAATCCTGGCCGGGTTGCTGAATTACTAACCGGATTAAACTCTGGAACAAAATTAAGCTGATTGGCTTGAATGGAAGCTGACGTAAACCTTGGCCGCTCCCTTTGGCTGAAAGCCGAAGTAAAATTTAGCTGTTCGGTTTGTCTGAAAGCTGAAATGAGTTTTAGCCCTTCCCTTTGACTATAAACCGAAGTGAAATTTGGCTGTTCGGTTTGTCTGAAAGCTGAAATGAGTTTTGGCCCTTCCCTTTGACTATAAGCCGCAATGAATTTTGGCTGATTGACCGAATTAAGTGCCGATAGCAAGTTGGCCTGCAAGGCTGGCCGGAATGTCAGCGCAATGTTGGCTTGACTTAGGGGAAGAAGAACTTGGCTGAGTATTGAGCCGGGAGAGGGGAAATCTTTTTCCTGATGAAATTTCCAATGAAACAAGGGGCTCTGAGAAAGCAAAGCTCCCGGAAAGAGTGAGCCGTCATCGTGATACGGGTTATGGATAAGGGCACTGTTGGAATTGATGCGCATTTTATCGTTTGGCATCGCGTTTGTAAGACCCTTATTCCCAGTGATATGGGAACCGTATCGGAGATGATAATTCGGGCTGACACTTTTGCTGAAGGAATATCTATGGATTTGGCTGCCCAAACCTGCTTCTCTGCTGCCTTCCCTGATCGGTCCGTACGCCTGGGGATTTTCCAGCTCTGAGCTTTGCCCTGAAACGGGATCTGATTGAGGCAGGACAGTCCGGTTTGTATTATGTAAACCATGAGAGTGATTTAAGATTTGAGAGCGGTTAATGGTGTTTTGCAGAAACTGAAAAACAACCTCCGGCCGAAAAACCACTGTTTGGTTGAGCAAGGGCTGAGCATCCTCGGATGGAGAATCTTCCAGAAAATACAAGGACAATAGACCCCATCGTTTATCGGTCCGCATCAGGTATTGATTCCTGATCAGCTTGGCAAAGGTTGGGTCTGTTATGGACTTCATCTTTTTTACGTTACGGTGAATTTCCCCGATGATTTGCATTCCTTCCATAACCAGCCTCCGACTTTTTTGCATCAACTTCCGGGCCGTGAACCCTGCCTTTACAAAACACTGATCAGTCCGCTGTGGATAAACTCCAAGCGTGTAATCGCCACTTCGGAAGCCATGGAATCAAGCTGGGGAGCCGTATACTTCACCGGCATAGCATTCATGGCCATCCAGAGTTTAATAGGAAACTGGGATTCATTATAGAGATAGATGAGCAGGGGCAGTTTGAGTATGACTCCCGTTTGAATCGTATTAAACCAGATCAGAAGCGGATCCATAAAACCCGTACCATATTCAAAAACCAGCCGGGAATTTTTAATCTGGCTGGGAAAAATATGCTCACCGCCGTTATCCCCGCCTTCCCGATAGGTTTCTAATTCCCATTCGGCTTCCAATCCGGCTATTCTCGTAAAATTGCCAATAGGAAGCGGGGCGCCGGGGGCATCGGCAGAAAAGCTGTTATTTAAAAATACTTTACGGGTTTCTCCCCAGCCCAGTATGGATTCCTTACGGGCCGATAGGTTCGGAGAGCCGCTCTTTTTAAGCTGGGACGGACGATATACGCCATTGCCTGCGCTATCCTGAAGGTTATCGTTGAGCACCGGTTTTCCCGAAGAGTCATTATATACGGGAGGCTTAAACTGCTGTTCCGGCCTGGTTCCGGGACGTATCACCTGAATCTGATACACCGGGCTGCCGGCTGGACCGGCCGGGACATCTTTATTGCTTAAGATGGGGTTACCCTGATAATTATAGGCAGGTGCACTAAAATTGCCGCTGTTGACGGTCGCCGGACGTGCGGGACCGGTAATGGGCTTATGATTGGGAGTGTTGTAAAAGGGCATTTCCCAAAGATCCGATTCAGGACGTGCACCCATCGTTTGATAATATTCATTGATGTCCATGGGGTTTAACCGCTTACGAGCCATATCTATCAACATCCTGCCCTTAGCTTAGATTTTCTCAAAAGGATTATCCGGTTTATTGCTGAGCTTCTTATTGATCTTGGAAACCTCCATACACCAGCGGCGGCGTTCTTTGTGATCCAGCTCCATAATCTGATCGTGAGACCAGTGAAGATAATATCCCAAAAATGAAGC
This sequence comes from Desulfitobacterium chlororespirans DSM 11544, assembly GCF_900143285.1. Lineage (NCBI taxonomy): Bacteria > Bacillati > Bacillota > Clostridia > Eubacteriales > Desulfitobacteriaceae > Desulfitobacterium > Desulfitobacterium chlororespirans. The sequence continues at coordinate 282,210 of NZ_FRDN01000008.1, read as the reverse complement.
TTCTTCATAGAGCTTCCCTTCCGGATAAAGGGAGAGCTCTACTCTCCCAAAAAATCCAACGGAACCTCAAAGGTGTTTTCGCATTTAGGGCACTGCACCTTATAAGAGGGCACATCGGACATATTGATCCGTTGATATAAATCCTGCAGAAAAGCCATATCGATGGTAAACAAACCTTCAATGGTTTTGGTATTGATGGAATTCAGTGTTCCTAAACGGGTGATAACCCGGGACAATAAAATGACGGTCAAATAACCTGGATTCTGCTGGACACGGGGATCTCGCATGGGCAGGATCTCATCGGCTGCCGTGGCCAGCCTCATGGACCCCTTTTTATGGATTTCTCCGGAAGGATCCATATAGCCGCGGGGAAGTTCGAATTCATATTCAGTCTGAAAAGCCATGACCGCACCGCCTATCTTCATTGTTTGCTCAGGCTGTCCTGCCGGGATTTTGCCTGGCAGAACAGCCTTTAAACGTCATTATAAGTTTTTAGAATTCAAATGTGCTTAAGTACCTGGATTAAACTGTCGATGGAGCAGCCGAGTCGATGGCTCCGCCATCGATGCGTATGATCCCTTCATGGACAATTTCCAGGGTTTCCACCGCCACTTCAGAACCAAGGGCATTCAGACTGGGTCCGCTGTAATGGGAGGGCCAGGCATTGATGATCTCCCAGGCGGGGCCGTCCGCACCGGTATCATCGAGGATTTTAATGACCAGATTTTTGCGGGCAATCCCTGTGGGCCCCGCGGTATTGGTTGAGGCTACAGTATGGAGCCACTCCATCATTTCCATAGAGCCAATGACTCCCCATTTTAAAGTGAGGTTGCCGTATTTGGTGAGTCCGGCCAGCTTTCTCGGCGTTGTTCTGATTTCGTTGCCTTCCCTGTATTCCACAACGTCCACAGAAATATCCGCTCCGGAAACTTCTGAAAAACCGGCACTTTCCACACCGTCAAATTCCACTTTGAACCTGAAATTTTTAAAAGGGTACCTAATCTCCGGCATGTTTTCCAATCCCTTCTATCTAGATTTATCACTGAAAGAAGCCCCGTTCAATGGCTGGATTGATCAGCTTTGCGCCGTATACTGACCAATTCTGAAGATCACGAACTCGGCAGGCTTCACGGGGGCCACCCCAATCACGCAAATCAAGCGTCCATTATCGATATCATCCTGAGTCATGGTGGTCCGCCCAATATCCACAAAGAAAGCCTCACTGGGGGTAGTGCCTGCCAAAGCTCCCGATCTCCATGTGGAAGCCAGGAACAATTCGATGGACCGCTGAACCCTTGCCCAGAGAATTTCCGTATTCGGCTCAAAGACTACCCAGTTGGTATTGGCCTTGATGGATTCTTCCAGATAAATAAACAGCCGGCGTACATTGATATATTTCCAATTGCCGTTGGAGGAGCAGGTCCGGGCACCCCAGACGCGGATTCCCCGGCCGGGGAAAGCCCGGACCAGGTTGACCCCTGCCGGATTAAGCCGGTCTTGTTCGGCATTGTTGTAGCCATATTCCAAACCGGTGCAGCTCCGGACTACTTCATTAGCGGGGGCCTTATGGACACCGATGCTCAGATCGCAGCGGGCATAAATTCCGCACATGGAAGCCGCGGGAGGTAAGTAGAAGCTCTTCTTGGCCAAGGGATCGAATACTTCCAGCCAGGGATGGTACATGGCCGCATAAGTGCTGTCAAACATGTCTTTATATTCAAGAATCTCATCCACTTTTTTCTTATCACGGGGTACATCAAGAACAGCAAACCTGCTCTTGGTGTTCTCGCAATGAGCAATCAGGGAAAGCTGAACATCAGGAATAGTAATGCCCGGTACAGCCAGCATACTGACATCGCTGACTTCAATGAAAGCCTGAATTCCTGTCCGTTTGCCGGGACCCGCATCAGACCCCATGAAATCAGCGGCCGAAATACCGGCGATGCTCCCGTCGGACCCTCCTGCAAACGCGATGGCCAGCATTGTTCCCGCCGCTCCGATGGCCTCAAAAGGAGCCGCCAAGACCGGTCCGCTTACCACGGGTGCAGCCGGTGGAACGGGGGTGACCGGTGCGCCCTCTTCGGCCTTATCTCCTTTTTTATCAGAATTCTTATCCGCATTTTTCGGTTCAGCCGCTTTGCTCTTTTCAGGCGCTTTAAGGCTCACCTCTACGGTAACCAGTTCGCTTTTGGCTAAGCGGGAAACCACGTAATCCGGAGAATCCGGATTTAAAGACACAAAAGCATAGTCTTCTTTCTGATCGTCGCATTTGACGACGATGTTGATTTCGCAGCTTCTGACAAACTTGGAGGGAACCAGTGCTTTATCGACGATGGACGGATTGACCGGATTCTCAAAGGTCACTGTTTTTTCCTGAATGGCTTTGATCTTGTTGTAGGCTTTATTTTTTCCTTCGTCAAACAAGACGATATCCCCAACATTGAAACCGTCGACATTTTTGAAGACGCAATCATTGCCCTGGGCCTCATAGACCGGTGTTTTCTGCCTGCTGGAGGGTTCAACAGTGACTTTGATTTTATTGCCCCATTCCCCGGGGTTGGCCGCCATAAATGTCAAAACTGCCGGTGCTTTTCCCACCGCCGGCTTGGCGTCCGAGGGAGCGACTCTCATGACATAGCATTTCGAGCCTCCGTTTATGAAGAAGTGCTCCACAGCATAAGGAAGATAACGCTTATCTCCGTATTTGGACTCGGTCAGATAGCCTCCGTAGATCCGCAGATAGTCGCTGAAGCTGGTGACAAATTGCGGTTTGCCGATGACATTGCCTTTTTCGGCCAGGCCGATAAAACCTGCTGTACTGGTTCCCACTCCAGCCATGGGCACGGAACCGGACTCATATTCCTCGACATAGACACCCGGTGATAAATACTCTGGCATGCTGTTCCTGATCCGGCCCCTCATAACCTATGATGGCCGAATCAGTTGCCCCCCTTCTTTTTATTATTTACTGCCCGCAGGCAGTCTGAAGGCATCGTGAGTGAATTATTCTTCAGAGCTTCCCGAGGGTTCTTCCGGATTATTCCTGGGATCGTCGTCATGAGGATCTTCAGGCTGCTCCTGTCCTTCCCACAGTTCTTCCGCAAGGGCGGATGAAAATCCCGGTTGGGTAAAATCCTTAAGAACCTGCTGAGAATTTTCCAAAAGTTGAGCCAGTTGAGATGAAAACTGCTGTTTCATCTGACTTTTTTTATTAAGAATCCCTTGAGTCTTGGTCATAGCCGCCATTAATACTGCCTTTTGCTCCAGAATATCCTGACTCTCCTGCCCGGTTTCCTGTTCCAGAACGGCCAGCTCCTTTAAACGTTTTTCATAAAGCTCCCTATTTTTATGGTCCTCGGAACTGTTCAAAAAGGGATACAGCCGGGCAAGGTTATTCCCCTGCATGCTGAGCACCCCATCTTCAGGGCTTTCACCGGCCAGCCGCTCAAAAATCTGCAATACTTGCCGGGCGGAATTCCCGGAGCTGATGACAATTCCCACCGCCCCTTCGGTATAGCGGTTAAACACTGCCTTGGCTGAAGTATCACAGCCTTTGATCGGGACATGGGCAGAGGTTTGGGAAAACAGCAGGGTCTGTTTGTTGTTATGGGGGCCGGATTGCCCCAGGGCTCTTTTCAGGCAGGAAACCAACATGGTTTTGCCCTCATTTTGGAGAACCGCCGAAGCCAAATGGCCATTCTGAAAGGCAAGATCGGAAAATTTTCTGTAAAAATCACCTCTCTCTTTTTCCTCCCTGGAAATTTGGTATTCCGGAAATTCTTCACCGCTTGCCCTCTTCTCCGGCGCAGCCTGCTCGGAATTCCCGCCCGCTTTTTCAGCTCCCGCTTCGTCTGTCAAGGCCATTTGAGCGGCTTTTTGCTGTCCATAGTAGTCAAAGGTTGCTTTAAAGCTCTCTGTCAAATGATAAACGGGATCACGGCTCACCATGCCGGCTGTTCCCGCACTTTTGGCCAGAGATTGCTCTGCTAAGGATTTCCATACAGAGGCTTCCTTTGGCTTTTTCTCCCTCAGCTTATCTTTCTTCTTCCGGCAGGCCATTGAGTAATCCATAACCTCTCCTTATGCTCTGTATGCGGATAGAAATTGAGCAAAGAAACCCCAATGTAAAAAAAAGCCCTATACAAGCAAGTATAGGGCACTTAATCCAATCTCCATATCACACAAAAATACCATTTTTTATAACTTCAAGGAAGAATATTCAACTTTCCGGCTTTTTTTAAAGCCATTACCCTGTTGTCGACCTCAAGCTTCTTATAGACATTCTGCAAATGCCTGCGGACCGTATTGGGGGACAGACAAAGCTCCTCCGCAATTTCCGCTTGCTTATACCCTTCTCCGATCAGAGCAAGCACATCGAGCTCTCTCCTGCTCAGACGCACTCCAGGATTATCCCCCAGAGGATCGGGCCGGTCTTTAGCTTCCGCCGTCATGAGGTGTTTTCCGCCCAGCTTATAGACCTTTTTCAGCCATTCACTTTTCTGAATCCCCTGAATTTCTTCCAGTACGGGAGCAAGCTCCCCAAGGTTCTCGGCAAAGGGCGTGACAATCCCGTCGGCCATGGCCAGGTCAATAGCCTGTTGCAGGGATGCTGCGGCCTGCCCGGGACTATGGCCATGATATTTGGCGATAGCATCATAAATTCCCGCATAGATATGGCCGAAGAGATAGTTGTAGGGTTTGCAGGCCTGGCCCATGGTTTCGGCGATGATTTCCAGCTCTCTGTAGCTCCGGCGCAAAGCGGCTCCCATGCACATGACCATATAGATGACTTCCGATCCCTGCCTGTAAATAGCGCATTGATCGATATCACCCTCCTGAAGCCATTGGGGGATTCTTTCCGAATAACCCAGAATACCATAGAGCTCACTCAAAGCAATGTCATAGCTGTCCAGCATAACCGAACTCCGTGAAGCTTCCACTTCACTCCTGAGCCCTTCCAATTGGGCACAAGCTTCAAGCCGCTTACCCTTTAAAGCAAAAACTCTGGCCAGGCAAAGAGCGGCGCAAATAACCAGACTGGTTTGCGCTCTGGTCCTGGCTTTGAGAATCCCTCTATGGGCAAAAAGCTCCGCCTTATCCAGATCTCCGGTCTCCAGATAATACTCGGCCCAGGCCGTATACTCAAAGCCTGTACCGCAGCCATTGGCCGCCTGAATATAATAGCAGGCATCCTTCTCCAGCAGCTCTGCCTTTTCACGCAGCTTCCCTATCTCTTTATGATAGTGAAAGAGAACATGGGGAGCGCCGAAGGTCACGATCGAATGATAGGCGATTCGTGAACTGGCACCGGCAAAGTTCAGGCAGGCCTTTTTATGATAGTGAATCATCCCGCTTAAATCGTTGTAGTGGAGGAAGCTTTCAATCAAAGCGAGCTCGCCCATGATCCGGTCTTTATCCTTGAGATTTTCCTGAGCTTCACAGTATCCCTTGGCTTCGTAGAACATCCTGGCCCCTTCCCTGCTGTTGTATCTTACCAGATAGCAGTAAACATAGGTCAGATAAGCGTAGGGATAAGCCCATTTTGCCTCTTCCGGCATCTCCTGGAAAGCCCGTATGATGATTTGGGGGGCCTGGAGAAAATACTTTGTCGAGCCAGGCTGATCAAAAACAGCCAAAATCCCCTCATAATTCCCGGAGGCCGTATAAAAAGATATGGCTTCGATAGCATTCTTATTGTCCCGGCACCAATCCCCGCAGCGGGTCAGCAACGCTTCCCGGCCCAGATCGTCAATCACCAAAAGTTCCTGCAGCACTGTTTTTAAGATAGCATGGATGACATAGGCCTCATTCTTGGCATCATAGCGGATAAAGCAATGATTGCTGGCCAAATTCAGGATAATCTTTCCCGCCTTGGGATTACCGGTGACATAAACCGCCCCTTTCAGATCAAAAGCGTCCAGCAGAGAAAGTTTGATGAGTACCGCTTGCACTTCCAGATCGAATTTATCAAATACTGCTGTTTTGATTAAACGGGTAATATCCTTGATGTCGCTGATGCTTCCATCTTCAGCGTATCTAAGCAGGCTCAGGTAGATAGCGGCCGCCCAGCCTTCGTTATTCTCGCGCAGAGCCTCCAGCTCATGGGCAGACAGTGAGAACCCGTTTTCCAGGAACAATTGTGCGGTTTCCTTTGCATTGAAAGCAAATTGGTCCTGAGCAATCTGCAGACAATGCCCTTTCACGGCCAATTCTTCCACAGGCAGTTCAGGCCGGAACCGGCTGATCAGCAGAAGGTGCAGATCCTTAAGGGCGGCTTTGGCAAGATAGGTGATCAGCTGATCCATTTCCTGGCTTTTATTTTCGTGGTAATCATCGATAACCATAATCAGGGGTTCGGTCAGGGAGTTTTTAAACAGGCCGAGAACCCGCTCCCGATCCACATTATTCTTAGGCAGTCCATATTCAGCCAGAGCTTTGGACAGCTCACCATTCACCTCTTCAAGGCTGTGGCAGAATTTTCGCCACATCCATTCCCCATCGTCTTCGTCTGTGCACAAGGGAAACCAACAATGGTTCATACGTTTCTGGGTGTTCAAAAATTGCCGCACCGCCGTAGTTTTACCATAGCCCATGGAGGAGAGCAGCACAAGCAATGGGACGTCAAAGATTCCTGCCAAAAGTTGATCGATGCGTCTCCGGTGCAGTAACTTCGCTTTAAATGTCCTTTTGCTCATGTTCTCACGCTCCTTTTAGAAATTATTTTCTCTATAATCAGACAAAATCCTTTTATAGATCAAACTCAACTTTCTCAATTTTCTCAATCTTTTTCCCATGAGGGAAGGTAGCCCAAAGGCATTTTACCGCCCCTTGCCTCCTATCACAAGAGTGAATGCAAAACTGGTAGAAAAAGCGACGTAACTTGTAAAAAAGGCTTGACGGGGAAGCTTTACCCCATCAAGCCGCTTGTTTTTACCTGATTGTCTTTGAGTGCCACCGTAATGGTAAAAGTGCTCTCATCATAATCCGTGTCCACAAGCCCATCATAAGTGTCGGCGATTTTCTCCACCGTCCACAGGCCGTAGCCGTGCCCTTCGCCGCGCTTGGTGGTTTGGATATTTCCGTTCTCCCTGAGGATGCCGTCGGCCCTGCTGTTGACGCAGGTGATGCTCAAGTATGGCTCCTGCCGGATCATCCTTAAGCGGATAAAACGCTCCCGTCCCCCGGGCATAGCCTCACAGGCTTCCAGGGCATTGTCCAGCATATTGGAAAGCAAGCTGTACAAATCATGATCGGCGATGTGCAAAGGCCCTGCTTTCAGGTCCAGTTCCACTTTTACGCCAAGTCCTTGCGCTCTGCGCAGCAAGTTCCCCACCACCGCATTGATGAGGAAGTGGGCATGGTAAATCGCTTCGAGTACGGCCTCGACTTGCCCGGAGCAACGCTCCAGATACCGTTTGGCCTCCTCGTGACGTCCGTCCGTCAGATAGGTTTGCAGGGCGGCAAGATGATTCTTTATCTCGTGCTTCAGACCGCTCACTTCCCGAAGATGAGATTTCATCTGCTCGTAGCTTTCCTTGGCAAGCCGGTTTTGCAGGGTCAGCACTGCGCTTTCCCGCCGTCCCTTGTAATAAGCGCTGAAAAACTGCTGAATGTTGTAGAGCAACACACACAGAATGAGCAGGAAATAGGTATCCTTATACGTGTACGGCACGATGCCATGCCGTGAGTAGAACACGGCAAAGTTATAGAGCATGGAACCATAGGCAAGGATCAGAAAGGGAGCCGCCAGCAGCATCAGGCGATTCTTCTTCAACCCTTCCAAAATGGCCAGCACAATAGTATAGGCAAGACCGATCAAAAGTATATTGTTGATGTTGAGCAGACGGGGCAAGTCCATTATTCCGGTAAGCTGGAGCAGAATTGCCGTCACCGCAAAGCCGCTGTGCAGGATAACGGCGGGGAGCAGCCATTTTTTATAATGCTGAAATGAAAAATAAAAGTACAGCGTCAAGGGAACCTGAAAAGTAAAGTACAGGCCCAGGCTGAGTGCCGACACCCAAAAAGGCGCAAAGAACTGAAACACAATGTACTCTGTGCAGACATAATACAAGGCCCAAATGACGGCAAACACACCCATGGCTAAGTTTTGCGGGCGGCGGATTCCTCCCAGCGCCTGTACCAGCGTCAGGGCGATGATACCCATGCCAATCAGCAGACACATGGCCATAAGGATGACCGAGCGCATGGAATGGGACAGGGCATAAGCTTCCAGGGATGGGATGTCGCCCAGCAAGATAGGGCTGGTGCGCCCGGCGTAGAGGGTGTAAGGTGAAGTCAGCCCGATCTGCAGCGTCTTCTTCAGATAATCCTCCGGCAGCGGGATAAAGTGGAGTGCCATGCCGGGGTTTTCCCCCGGCTTGATGTCCCGGTCCAGATAGAGGGGCACACCGTCCAGATAGACGTTTACCGCCTGATGGTTGGCGCGGATGAGAATGGCAGCGTCTTTGATTTCCGAATCCAGCCTCCTGGATAGGGTCATGGTTTCCCCGCTTTGCAGCTGGGGACCGGTGCCCAGGGTGGCCAGCTCAGTTGGACTAAAACCCTCCGTAGAATACTGCCAGCCTTCCGATAGGTCAACCACATCTTTCATCAGGTACGGCTGACGGTACCCTTGGAAATAAAAGCTCAAAAACATGACAACCATAGCGGCGCAAAGCAAGATCAGCATGGCAAACACCAGGCTGCCGCGCTCTGTTTTTGGCAATCTATGGCTCAAGCTCTTCACAGGCAAACCTTTCATAGCCGTCTCTCCTTCTTTCTTCACCGGTCAGCAAATGATATAATAGCCCTATGAACGAGGGGGAATCCCGATGTACAAAGTTGCCCTATGCGAGGATGAGCAAGTTTTTTTTGAAGCGCATGAAAAAATCTGCCGCGACATATTGGACGGATTAACTATAGAATACCATCTTTCCGTGTTCGAAAACGGCCATGATTTCCTGAATGCCTTTCTGGAGCAGGGGGAACGCTACGATCTGCTCCTGCTGGATATTCTTATGGAAGGCACGGACGGCATGACCCTGGCACGCAGAATACGGGAAACAGATACGGACATGGCGATTATTTTTATAACCTCCCACCCGGACTTTGCGTTGCAAGGCTATGACGTAGCTGCCCTGCATTATTTAATAAAACCCGTTGACGGCGCAACGTTGGAGCGGCTTATCCATGGGGATTACCATAGCCGCTTTGCCAATGAATTCTTTATGTTGGCAACCAACGGCAGCAAGCGGCGCATAGCAATCAAGGATATTATCTGCCTCGAAACCTCCGGACGGAGGGTGGCCGTCACAACACGGGAGGGTTTGATCTCTGTCCCCGGCAAGCTGACCGACTTGCTGAGCGAGCTTCCCCAGGAACACTTTATCCGGTGCCACCAGGCTTATGCCGTCAATATCCGCAACATCCGGGAGCTTACCAAACAGGATGCCATCGCCGTCAACGGCAAGGCGGTCCCGGTCAGCCGCACGTTTATGAGCGATGTGCAAAAGGCCTTTGTGCGGCAGCTGCGGAGTTGTTAGTCAAAAATCAAATCCGCATATTCCTTAAGCTCCTCTTTGACGATGAGCATATTGTTTTTTCTCAGCTCATTGACGGCACTCTTGAGGAGATGCTTCATGGTAATGGGGGATTTCCCGGAAGCTGCCTGAAACGCCGCATGGACAGCGATATTCTTGATATTTCCCCCGGCCACTTTGAACTGCCGGGCCATGAAATCCAGATCCACATCCTCCCCCAGAGGGGCTCCCCCTCCCAACATCCTGCTCCAGAGCAGCTTACGGGTGAGCACATCGGGAAAAGGAAAATTAATCACGAAATTGATCCGCCGCATAAAAGCGTTGTCAATATTCTGCAGCAGATTGGTGGCCATGATGATCACCCCGTCGTACTCTTCGATCTGCTGCAGGAGATAAGCCGTCTCAATATTGGCATGCCGGTCATGAGAGTCCTTAACCTCGGAGCGTTTGCCAAAGAGAGCGTCGGTCTCATCAAAGAACAGAATGCAGTTGGCATTCTTCGCTTCCTCGAAGACCTGGCGGAGATTCTTTTCCGTTTCCCCGATATACTTGCTGACCACCTGGGAGAGCTGGATTTTATACATCTCCATATGCAGCTGGTTGGCAATCACCTGAGCGGCCATGGTTTTGCCCGTTCCGGGCGGTCCGGAAAAGAGCATGGCTAACCCTTTGCCGTAAGATACCTTTCGGTCAAATCCCCATTGCTGGTAAACCGTATGTCTGAATTTCACATGGGTGCAGGCTTCCTGAAGCAGCTCCACCTGGTCCTCCGGCAGCACCAGATCCTCCCAGCCATAGGCTGGCTTTACTTTGCCGGCCAGAGTCTCCAGGCGGACCACCACCTGATCATAACAGCATTTATGCAGGATTGCCGCATTCAGAGCCGGATAACCGTTGAGCTCACAGAAACTCGCCGCCTGAGAAACCGCACTGCGGATCTGTCCGGGGGTAAAGCGGAACTTTGAGGCCAGTTCCTCCAGATCGATGTCCTCCAGGGGCAGATCCCGGGTAAAGGACTGCCAGAATTGCAGACGCATCGTTTCCGTAACGGGCTCTATGGGAAGATCGATCTTGACCAGATGGTGAGGCAGGCTGGGATCTTTCCAAATCTTTTCCGCAGTGATGAAAAGGATTCCCGGCAAATACTCCCCATGATCCGTGAGGGCCGTCAGAAAATCATAGAGTTCCCTTTGCTGATGGTCCTCCACAAGGGCATCAAAGCCGGTAAAGCAAAACCCGGCCTCCTGCAGAACTCCTTCACAGACGATCTCCTGAAGTTTGCCCGGCCAGGAACCCGTGCCTTCCCGAAGGGCCTCCAGGTTAATAAACAAGCACCGGCCCTTGCTCCTGCTCACAGCCTGTTTGATCTGAAACTTACGGCCGCTCCCCTTGGCACCGGTAACAAAGACCATGGCCAGCTCCCGAGGGGCCCCCTGTTCTTCCCTTCGCTCCCCACCTCTCTTGCCTGAAGAGGAGAGAAGTTTTTCAATGGTACGGGCTGTGCTGTCTTCGATCTCCGATTCGTCAAGCCTGGTCTTCCAGTCGAACAGCTCCCAGTACCCCTTGGCAAAGCCGGCTCCATGGCCGGCAAGATAGTCCACCAAGCGCTCTCTGAGGCTGAGTTTCAGCTCAAACAAGGTGCTTCCTTCCGCTGGCTCCAGCAGATACTTCATGAGTACGCTCTTTGTTGTGAAGTAATGAACATAATCGATTTTATGGGTTCCCGGCAAGGCAAAGAGCTGAATCGCTGTTTCCGCCGTAGGGGATTTTTTGGTGATATCATCCTGCAAATAGCTGAAGATCTTTTCGTATTTGCGGTCCAACTGTACGGCAAAAGCCAGCAGCAAGCAGCTCCCGGCAAATTCATCCAGGGAAAACTTCCTGATCAGCTTTAAAATCGGCAGCTCCCCGTGCTGAAGCTCCGTCTGCCTCATTCTGGCCGCGAAATAGCCGTTAATCACTTGAATATCGGCAATTTCCTCCTGCTGCAGGTTAACCCCGATCACCCCATCCACCGCTTTGGCCAGATTATGTTCGAACTCGGCTTGCGATACGGCCAGACCCATCATATTCTGCAAATGGTTTTCCGGCCCCACCCATACATGATATTTATACAGATAGTACAGCCTCATATCCAGGAAAGACATAAAATCCAGCATCATTTCCCATTGATCCGGATAGGGCTCCGTCATTTTTTCCAGGTCCATGGTCCATCCCTCATTCTCCATGATTAACCTCCTCGGTCAGACGACTATGAGCAGCTTCCTCATTAATGCCAAAAATCAGGCGGTAAACAGGGTTCCAGTTCACTTCGGTAAGAGCTGCGCCTGTAAGCAGAAGATCCCTGATCGCCTCATAGCTCGCATAATCATCCAGGATCTGTACCCCGCACCGGTAAAGCACTTTCCCGTGGGCAGGGCTGAACAGAAAACAACCTCTTTGCTGTTGCAGATTCAGCTCATTCAGACCCGCCAGCAAAGAAGAGCGCCGGTTTTCAGGCACCGGCCAGGGATAGGCTGCCCAACAGCTCACATGCCCCTTATCGGTGCAGTGAAGGTTCATCTTCCATTTATGAGCCCCGAAGGAAGCGATCAAACGTATGTCCCGCTCCGTTTTTCGGTAGCTCCAGCCTTCACTGTCAAGGATTTCTTCTATTTTTCGTCGGTGATTCGCCATCACTGTTCTCCTGTTCCATCTGATCCGCCGACTGAGCCCCCAAGATCTCCCTGAATCCCCTGGCCGCTGAAGGAAGCCTGCTCAAAAGAAATGGGCGCTAATGCCGATACTGAACCCTTGTCATTTGTGAGCCAATCTTCCGGAACAAAGCTGCTCCCAAGCCGGGGCAGCGGGAGCATCACGTCGATGGTATTTACTCCCTCTTGGGGATGAAGCCCTTCTGTGACATCCTTAAGAATCGTCTTCAGGCTTTCGGCCGGGAACCTTTCCCTCCCGGCATGTTTCAGCAATCCCTGCTCCTTGCGTTCCCGTCGTTGCCAAGCCTGAAGAAAGGCATAATTCCCCATTTGACTCAGACTTTCCGACAATTCCTGCCCTTGAAAGCGGGGAACTACTCCCTGAGCCAGAGCCGCCATAAAGGATGCCTTATCAACCTTTACCTTTGCCGGACTATGGAGGCCGCCCTTCTCCTGCCCGGGGCGTTCCCTGCCCCGGTCCCGTTCCTGGCCTCGTTCCTGATCCTGTTCCGGCTTCCTGACATTCCCGCTATCTTTCATAACCCCACCTCACCTCTGACCTGGCATAAGTAGTTTAATATTTCGTCAACTCCTCACAATCCCCTTTTCCTCTTATGAATAAAAGCTCAAATTTTTTTGATTGATTTGAATTTACCTTGACTTTTTATTTGGGCCATAATAAGCTGAATCTGGATAATTATTGTAGTGTTGGCATTTTAAATCTTTCATCATGCAATACTCCGCATTAATCATGATTGCCGATGATTATTTTTTTAAAGGATTGAGGGGTGCTTTATGAAAGAACTTGTCCAAAGAAGTACCTTAACGAAGGGAAAAAAGCAAGAGGATTATAGTATTCATACCCCAAATCAGCAAATTCCCAACAGCATGATATTGGCCGCCCTGAACCGCCGGGCCGCAGAAAATGTCCCTGCCTCCCCTGCTCCCCACAAAACTATGGAACTGAAAAATGCCATCAGGTCCCGGCTTCCGGAATCCATAGACCCCTCCCGTACACAGATCCCGGCCGCGGAACAAGAAGCCGACAGGTTATCTGCTCACATGGAGGATCGTACTCCTTCTGCAGTCAAGGAATCCATGGGCAGAAGACTGGGTGCAGATTTCTCGGGTGTCCGCTTTCATATGGATCCCGCCAACGCCGCCCGGGTCGATGCCATGAAAGCCCGGGCCTATACGGCAGGGAATGATATTTACTTCGGCCGCCAGGGATTTGAGCCGGATATTGCCGCCCATGAACTGGTTCACACAGTTCAACAGGGTGCCGCCCCCGCTTCAAGCCTGACGGTTTCCGCTCCTTTAGGCGGCGTTCAGATGTGGCCCTGGAGCAAGAAAAAGCAAGAAGAAACTCCTCCGAAAACAGAAAGCGGAGGCAAGAGCCTTTGGGATAAAACCAAGGCCGGAGCCAGCAACCTGTGGGACAAAACGAAGACCGGTGCCAGTACCTTATGGGATAAAACTAAGACCGGTGCTAAAAGCGTCTATGACAAGGGCATGGGTTTAAAGGATAAAGCGGTGAATGCTGTCGGCGGCGTCGGGGAAGGCTTGATCAATAAAGTTGCCGGCTCCGAGACAATGGGTAATGTCGTTAAGCAATCCGACGGCTTTTTCTCCGGTATCTTCGATTGGGCTGACAAACGCTCCGGCGAAAAAATCGACCCTGCCGCCAGTGAATCTGAAGACCTGGGGCTGGCCGATCTGTTCCAGGAACCCGAACCGGAAAAGGAAAGCAAGCTTCCCAAGTGGATGCAGAGCATGGGCAAGGGTATCGGCAAAGCGGCCTCCTGGGTTGGGAATAAAGTCAAAGCCGGGGGAAACTTTGTCGTGGATAAGGTTGCCGGCGGACTCAGCGCTTTAAAACGGGGCAATGACCGCGCAGTGGATCAGTTCAATAACCACCGTGAAGATTATGATCAAATGTCCGGTTGGGACAAATTCATGTGGAGCGTCCAAAATCCTCTGGCCAGACTAACAGCGGAGCACCGGAAAGAAGGGACACAGCAGCGCAACACCAGAAATGCTCAGATCGAATCTTTAGCGGGGGATTACCGGCAGGGACTTACCGGCGATATGCGCACTGCAGCCTTCCAACGCTCCCAAGAAAGCGGCAGTCACCCCGGGGAAGCGGAAGAAAGCAGTCTGTCCACCGTATCCTCTTTACTGGGTACAGCTTCCTCCGGTGCAGGGGCCTTGGGCGGCGACCTTGAGGAGCATTACAAAGCTCTGCACGGCGACCCTAATGCTTCCCTTATGAGCGGCCGGGAGCAAGGATTCGGGGCTGCCGGCTCAATATTCGAAGGTATGCAAGGAATAACAGATACCGTGGAGTCCGGCACTCAGGCCTATCAGCGGCTGAAGATGGGCGACCGAGCCGGAGCAGCCAGCACTTCCTTAAAAACCATGGGTAAGGCGGCCTCCGTCGGCAAGAGCGCCCTGACCGCGGCCCAGTATATTGCTCCTGCGGCCACGGAAGTTCTGGGCAATGTTACCCCCGGAATTGATGTCGCAATTAACGGCCTCGATACAGCTGCAGAAGGTGTTCAAGCGGTTGCTTCAGGCGTTCGGATGAAAAAAATGGGAGACCGCAGCAGAGCCTATGAAGAACGGGTTAAGAAGGGTGAAAAGCTGGGCACCCGGGATGAAAAAATGCGCCGTATTGCCAGACAAGGCAAAGGAGCCGCTAAAGCCGATGTGACTCAGCATACCACTGCCGCTATCGGCAGCGGGCTTAAGACCGCCGGCGGAATTTCCACGATTGCCGGTGCTCCTCCCCTGATTGGCACCGCCTTAAGCGCCGTGGGCTCCGGAGTTTCCGCTATTGGGGGTATGGTGGCCGACAGCCAGCGTTCGGATGTCCGCAGCCAGGTGGTTGAGGAAGAACTGGAGTTAGATAAGCGCATGGAACGCATTAAGAGAAAGCATCCCAACCTTTCCGAACGGGAAGTCAAGCATGTTGCCCTTAAGGGCCTGGGCTTTTCCTCGGGAAGACGAACCGAAGCTGCCCAGCATTTTACCATCGACAGAGCGGACTTCCTGGCTCAGAATGCAACCTCCGGCGATTCTGAAGCCGAAGGCATGCTTTCCGATATGGGGGTAAGAAAGACCAAAACCGGCTATAACCGGGAATTAATCGGTGAACGGCTAGGAATGATCGGCTCGGGCACCCTTGAGCAGCAGAAACAAGTAACCATTGACAGCCGCCGCAATCCCTTTGCCAGAAAGAAAAAATCAGCTTAAGATGAAGATGAAGATGAAGATGAAGATGAAGATGAACGAGTGTAAAGGAAGGTAACCCCATGGATGCAAGTAAAAAAGAATTGCTACTATCCCAACTGGAAGCTGAGGTTCAAAAAGTCGGCTCCGAAGTCCGTCTTACAACCTTAGAAAATCAACAGCTCTCCTTAAGCTTTTTTACTCCCATGTATGACGACGGCTCAGGATTGGTCTTTTTCGAGCTTGGCATGGTGGATTATGCCGATGAATTTACACTCTTCCAAATTATCGCCACCCTCCTGCCGGATATCGGTAAGAACCTGCCGGTGCTGGAAAAAATGATCACCCGCTGGAACCTTTCCGCTCTGACCGGAGCATACGGAGTATACTACCCTCTTGACCAAATGTATTATAAAAACCGTTTTCTCGTGGATGAAGACTCGGAACCGGACGCTCTCCTGCCCATGATTATGAACAACCTCTACCTGGCCTATGAAGAAATAGCTGATAAATATGATACCGCCGTTCTTATTGCCGACGGTAAATTATCTTATGAACAGGCTGTAGCGAATAATCTGTAATGAGCTATTGTGATGAGCTGTTATGAAGCTATTAAATCATGGCATTGCCAAAGCCGTCCGCGAGGGCGGCTTTTCTCTTCTCTTCTTCCCTACCCACAAAATAAAAATAGACATCAACGCATTGATGAAAAACAATGGATAATTACGGAAATTAAAACTTAGATTTTCAATTCCTCTTGACTAGAAACTATAAATAGTATATATTATTAACACAGTTAGTTATCATATTTCTTGACCATATTTTAAAAAAGCCCCCCTTCCTAATGTACTGTAATAAGACTTGGATTGGAAGTGTACGGATATGCCATGGGAAGAGAATCAGAACAGCTTGAGCTATGTTGACAAGGCCTTGACCGCTTTTAATGAAATCATGGCCAGCAGTCGGAAAGATATGATGGAAAACCTCAATCGCGCCCATAAAGGAGAACTTTTTGTTTTGCATTACCTGGCGGTATGCAATCGGGAAGTTCTCCCTTCTGAACTAAGCGCGGCGCTGCAGGCCAGTACAGCGCGCATCTCCGCCTTGCTCGGCGCCTTGGAAAAGAAGGGCCAGATTGTCCGCGACATCGACAAGAGCAACCGCCGCAATATTCTTGTGACCATCACCGAAGATGGGCGCAACCGCGCCGAAGCCGAGATGAAGGACATGAAAAACAGAATGGTGCGGATATTTACTGACATGGGTGAAGCGGATACGATCGAGTTCATCCGCCTGACACGCCTCTTTTCCGGGCTTATGCAAAAGTATTCCCCTCAAGAAGAAGGATGCACTCAGAGCGATTAAGCAGGCATCCCTCACTAAAGAACAGCGCGATTTATGCGGACCATAAAGTCCGCATAATTATAGTCCCATTGCTAACAGAGTTCGTAACGAATACAGATTACGCCGAACCCTATACAAACGACTGGAGGAACAAACATCTATGTTAAAAATCTTCAAGTATCTAAAGCCGGAAGAATGGCTGATGGCGGGCATCAGCTTGATCTTCATCGTCGCCCAGGTTTGGCTTGATCTTAAACTCCCCGATTATATGGCGGAAATCACAACGCTGACCCAGACCCCCAACAGCGCCATCAGTGACATCTGGCTCAATGGCGGTTATATGCTGTTGTGTGCCTTGGGAAGTCTGGCAGCTGCCGTTGTCGTCGGTTTTTTTGCGGCGAAAATAGCCGCCTCCTTTTCCCAGCGGCTGCGCAGCCTATTGTTCAATAAGGTTGAATCCTTTTCTATGGAAGAAATCAACCGTTTTTCAACGTCAAGTCTGATTACACGTTCCACAAACGACATCACCCAAATTCAAATGCTGGTGGTCATGGGTCTGCAATTAGTGATTAAAGCTCCCATTACAGCGGTATGGGCCATCACCAAAATCTCGGGCAAAGGCTTTGAATGGACCATGGTCACAGGTGTCGCCGTTTTGATTATGATCATGATGGTTACCTTTCTGCTCATCGTTGCCATGCCCAAATTCAAAAAGATGCAGACCCTTACCGACAACATCACCCGTGTCACAAGAGAAAATCTCACCGGCCTGCGCGTTGTCCGCGCCTACAACGCCGAGAATTATCAGGAAGAGAAATTTGAGACGGCCAACGAAGAGCTTACCAGCACCCAGATGTTCACCAACCGCGCCATGGCAGTCATGATGCCGGTGATGACTGTGCTGATGAGCGGGCTGTCCCTGGCGATTTACTGGATAGGAGCCTATTTGATTGACGCGGCAGGGGCCTTGGATAAATTAGGCCTGTTTTCCAACATGGTCGTCTTTTCCAGCTATGCCATGCAGGTTATCATGTCCTTTATGATGCTGGTCATGATTTTCATTATGCTGCCTCGCGCCAGCGTTTCGGCCAAACGCATCAACGAAGTACTGGATACGGAACCCCAGATTTTAGACGGAACAAAAACCGATGGTCAGCCTGGCCTGCGCGGTGAAGTTGTGTTTAAGTCTGTCAGCTTTAAATATCCCGATGCTGCGGAGCCTGTCCTTGAGGATATCAGTTTTACGGCATCCCCCGGTGAGACCGTTGCTTTTATCGGCTCGACCGGAAGCGGCAAATCAACCCTTGTCAACCTTGCCCTCCGCTTCTTTGATGCAACCCAGGGAGAAATATTGATTGACGGCGTCAATGTGAAAGATTATAAGCTGGAAGCCCTTTTCAATAAAATCGGCTATGTCCCCCAAAAGGCAGTGTTGTTCAAAGGCACGGTAGAATCCAATGTAGCTTACGGCGATAACGGCGGCGAAGGCTATCCTCTGGACGAAGTGAAGAAGGCCGTACAAATTGCCCAGGGCGCAGACTTTGTTGAGAAAATGGACGGCCAATACCAAGCTGCCATTGCTCAGGGCGGAGCCAATGTATCCGGCGGTCAAAAGCAGCGGCTGGCCATTGCCCGAGCGGTGTGCCGCAAGCCGGAAATCTATATTTTTGACGATTCTTTCTCAGCCCTTGATTACAAGACCGACCGGGTTCTGCGCAGTGCGCTGAAACAGGAAACCGCAGGTGTAACCAGCCTGATCGTAGCCCAGCGCATCGGCACCATCATGGACGCCGACCAGATTATTGTGCTTGATGAAGGTAAAATCGTCGGCAAAGGAACACACAAAGACTTACTCCGCGACTGCACTGTCTATAGAGAAATTGCCATGTCGCAATTGAGCGAGGAGGAATTGGCATCATGAGTGAGAATTCCACAAGAACACAAAATGGCGGCCCCATGGGTGGGCCGGCAGGTGGTTCCCCCGGCATGGGGGGCGGCGAAAAAGCAAAGGATTTCCAAGGAACATGGGGCAAGCTGATCCGCTACTGTAAAGGCTATCTGCCCATCATTATCACTGCCCTTGTCATCGCGGCTTTGGGTACACTCCTGCAAATCATTGGTCCGGACCAATTGAAGAACATGACCAATGAGATTGCCAAGGGGCTGCCGGCCCTGATCAACGGAGTTCCTGTGTCTGGGGCCATCGATTTTAACGCTGTCTTCAATATTGGCATGCTGCTTGTCTGCTTCTACGCAGCCTCAGGTATCTTCAGCTTTGCCGAGAACTTTATCATGGCCACGGTAACTGCTAAACTATCGAAAAATATGCGTACCGATATTTCCAAAAAGATCAACAAACTGCCCCTCAAATACTTTGATAAAACAAGTTATGGCGATGTCATCAGCCGCGTAACCAACGATGTTGACGCCATTGGCCAAACCCTCAATCAGAGCCTCGATAATTTAGTGAGGGCAGTCACCATGTTTGTCGGTTCCCTGGTCATGATGTTCTACAACAGCTGGATTCTGGCCCTGGTTGCCATCGGCTCCACTTTGATCGGGTTTGTCCTGATGGCTCTCATCATGTCCAAATCGCAAAAGTATTTTACTGTGCAGCAGCAGGGACTCGGCGATATCAATGGCCACATTGAGGAAATCTATTCGGGCCATAATGTTGTCAAAGCCTATAACGGCGGCAGCAAGGCGAAAAAGACCTTTGAGGAGATCAACACGTCCCTGTATGACAGCGGATGGAAATCTCAGTTTATGTCGGGGATGATGATGCCGATTATGGGTTTCATCGGCAACTTCGGCTATGTGGCGGTGTGCGTAGTCGGCGCGGCCCTGGCCATGAAAGGCACGATCTCCTTCGGCGTCATCGTTGCCTTTATGATCTATATCCGCCTCTTTACCCAGCCCTTATCCCAGTTGGCTCAATCCATGCAGCAGCTGCAAAGAACAGCCGCCGCCAGTGAGCGTGTCTTTGAATTCTTCGCTGAAGAAGAGTTGGCCGATGAAGGCCAGCAGCTCAAAAAGCTGGAGAATGTCAAAGGCCACGTGGAGTTTCAGAATGTTCACTTTGGCTATGAGAAGGACAAAACCATTATCAATAATTTTTCCGCTCAGATCAAAGCCGGCCAGAAGGTCGCCATTGTCGGCCCTACCGGTGCGGGAAAAACGACCATGGTCAATCTGCTGATGCGCTTTTATGAAATCGACAGCGGCGAGATTCGCATAGACGGTATCCCCATCAGCCATGTGAGCAGAGAAAACGTCCATGACCAATTCTGTATGGTATTGCAGGACACCTGGCTCTTTGAAGGAACCATCAAAGAAAACATCATCTACAACAAGCAGGGCGTTACCGATGAAGAAGTGATCGCCGCCTGCAAGTCTGTGGGCATCCACCACTTTATCCGCACCCTGCCCCAGGGCTATGACACCCTACTCAATGATAAAGCCAACCTGTCGGCAGGCCAAAAGCAGCTTGTGACCATTGCCCGCGCGATCATTCAAAATTCACCGCTTCTGATCCTGGACGAAGCGACCAGCTCGGTAGACACCCGTACGGAAAGGCTTGTACAGAATGCCATGAATAAGCTGACTCAGGGCCGGACATCATTTGTAATCGCCCATCGCCTGTCCACCATCAAAGATGCCGATCTGATTTTGGTGATGAAAGACGGCGACATCATCGAAAGCGGCGATCATGAGGAACTCCTCGGAAAGGGCGGATTCTACGCCGAACTCTATAACAGCCAATTTGAGCAGGCCTCATAAAAAAACTCATAAAAGCAAAGGAGCAGCCGATGATCATTGAACGCAAATCCAAAGTCAATCTTCCCGATCTCACAGAGCAGGATGGGCATCTGTTTCAAAGCTCCCGGGAGGATGCCAGAACCTCCTTGATCAAGCTCGCCCAAACCATGCAGATCTATAACGGCGCCATGAAAGTCGTCAGCGCCAAACTGGAATTACTCGATGATGAATTTCAATTCAGCAACAAGCATAATCCGATTCATCATCTTGAATGCCGGATTAAAAGTCCCCTCAGCATTGGCAAAAAGCTGCAAAAGTACGGCTTGCCGCTTACGGTCGAAGCCGCTCGGGAGAGAGTTCTTGACATCGCCGGCATCCGCGTGATTTGCAATTTCCTGGATGACGTCTATGCGGTGGAGAAAATGCTCCTGCAACAAGCCGATGTTACCTTGGTTAAACGGAAGGACTATATTGCGCAAGCCAAAGAAAACGGATACCGGAGTTTGCATCTTGTCGTCAAAGTGCCGATTTTCCTGTCCGGCAGCACCGAAGAGATTCCGGTGGAAATCCAACTGCGCACAGTTGCCATGGACTATTGGGCCAGCCTGGAACACATGTTGCGATACAAAAATAATGACAGCGATACCCAACAGTACGCCGCCATGTTGCTGGATTGCGCAACTACACTGGCCGACACGGAAAAAAAGATGCTGTTTATCCGTGAGCATATTGAAGAATAACGGAAAGTATGACCCTCTGGGGTAAAGCCTAAAACGACCTCCTTACTGTTTTGAGTAAAGAGGTCGTTTCACGTCTTAATGAGCTATTGATTTCCAAACTATTCAATCCCCCACCTTTTCATCCAGGCATTTCAGGAGGAACTTTCTCAGATTTTTTTGATACTCCCCATGCACATTCTTATCGATCTTAACCAGCAGGCCCAGTTCATACACCACTTCTTTGAAGGCCCTTTCCAGAGCTTCCATTTTAAAGGCGGCTTTATGGGTAGCATTCTTGATTTGGGCGGCAGTAAGCTGGTTCCGCAGCTTTTCATTGTTTTTGAAGAGCTGCTTATCTTTGAGCTTGCTGTTCTCAGCCTTCCTTTCAGCTACTTCCTGTTTCAATCCCTGCTTTTCCTTTTCCAGCTCCCCTGCCTTGAGCTTCAGCCCATCCCGCTCTTTTTCCAATTGGCTGTTTTTCTCCTTTTCCCCCTCCAGAGCTTTCTGGAGCTCCCTGCTCTCCTGCTCAGCCTCCTCTTTTTCCTGCCTGACCTGCTCCCGCTCCTTGATGGCCCTCTGCAGCTGACGTACGGACATATTTTCGATATCCAGCTCGGCGATGAACTCTGCCCGCTCTTCTTCCGGAACATCCAAAAGGGTCAGTGCCTGGGAGTACGATAAAATCGGAAACGTCTCAGATTTTGCTTTTTCCCCCTCCGGGGAGTCTCCCCCTGCCTGCCCGTACTCCCGGGCAACTCTCATATAATTTTCCGCCGTAGCCTGGGAATACTCTACATACTCTTCCAGCCATTTTCCCCACTCCCCGTGAGGAAGAAGGGCTTTCGCCTCTATCAGCCGCCGGCCGATCTCCACGGCGCAGGTTAATTGGATTCTCCCACTGGACACTTTATAACTGTTGATCTCCGCCGCGATGACCTGGGGGGTGCGTTCCTTTACTTGTTCACTCATGCCCATCCCTTCCCGGGTTTTTAATACAGTATATGGACCTGATGTGACAGGTGTGACAACCCGTAACAGTAGCCGGAAAAATTTCTCTGTGTGACAACCTGTAACAACTGCCGGGGAAACTTCATAGGATGTAGGGACAGCCCGGGTCTGTCGATTCATCAGGAATCCATCAAATATAGGTAGGTGATTAAGATGGCAATCGAAGGAATTCCTTATTCTGCGGCATTGGTGGTGGTCTACCAAACGGGGTTTTCCCCTCTTGGAGCTCCCATCACAAGGCAGAAAACGTTTAACTCGATCCGCTTTGATGCGCCTGAAGAAGCTGTATATGACGCAGCACATGCGTTGTTTGGTTTGACGAAGCATCCGGTTCTCGATGTGTTTTTTCGAAAAACATGGGAACTGGCGGAGGAAGAATAATAAAAAAATAATTGAAATAAGGAGGCTTCAGAATGGCCATATCAAGTAATAAAGTGGCGCGATTGGTATTCACCACCGCCGGTGGTGGAACGTTCACTCTTACTCTTTCCGATCCAAGGGAAGATGTGCAGGTGACTGAGATCGTGGCCGCTATGGAATCCCTCATCGCAAGTGATATCTATCTGACAGCTACCGGAGCTTTAACCGGGATCAAGGATGTAAAGATTGTCGATACGACAGTCAACGATCTTCTCGATCCCGCTGCCGGTTGATCGATAGACTGAGAACAAACCCATAGTCTATTAAGATAACCGAGGCTGCGGCCTCGGTTATCTTATTCTCCTCTAACATCTGAAATCTTATCTTCATTACCCGTGAAATTCTTTGTAATACTCTATGTTTCAGATACGCCTGTGCGATTTTGCGAAAGGTTAACATCCTCTTCTTTCGCCGCCAAACTGTATGCCCCCTCTTGCATTGAGGAGCGGAATTTAATATATAACTTAAGATATTCACAAGTCAAGTGATCTCAAAAACGGTAGCATTAACATGCAGTGCTAATCGTCCACTGAGGAAGGAAAGCACTTTTAGCTCACCGCAGAGAGCATATAAAACCCGGCTCCTAATGGGCCGGGCTTACACTCCCTGACAAAATCTTATGGTGTTCATAGGTATCTGTCCAGGCAGAGGACAACTTTTGAGCTACAGCGATACTCATCTACCTGCTATAACCAGGACTCAATGCCGCGAATACCTGATCCAGAACCTCATAGACAGCTGCGGGCTGGGCCGGTTTGTTCAGAACCCGGAGCGGGGATACGGCTTCAAAGTCCCCCGGCCCCTCCGAGGCAGTGACAAAAACGATGGCACAATCCTTATTGCGCTGCCGGATGGACGAGACGGTCTCCAGACCGGTGATATTTTTCATCCGCTGATCCAGAAAATAAAGATCAAACCGGGTGGGGTTTTCCTGGAATTGCTCCAGAAGGTCCTCCCCGCTGCTGAATTCAGACAGGCTAAACCGGATTCCGGAACGGCTTTCATACTCCTGGATGATCAGCTTTAGGTAGACTCGCTGAAGGGCACCATCATCACACAGGCAAATATTCAACACGACGCCCCCCTTTCAGCAAACCCGGAAAAACCGGGAAAACCGGGCGTAGACTCATAAACCCGGCTCCTTATCCGGGCCGGGCTTATGCTCTGTGGGAATGCTCTACGATTCATAATTATATACTTCCCCCTTTTCCGCCCGGCACCGGACCGGACCCTTTATAAGAGTCCGGCTCCGGCCGCCCGGCGGTGATCAGGGGAAATTAAAAGACGCATGCAAGGGTTTATCCCTACACATGCGCCTGAATTCATACTGTCTCATGTTTACTGCTCTCAAGTCGCACACAATCAGCACACCCCCGGACCGGCAGCCGATTATACCCCCAGGCCCGCGTACTGTTGTACTGGAGCGAGGGGCATTGTATAATGGATCTGTCGTCGTGGACAGCTTGCTGTTACGTGTAGGTGCTTCTACACCTTGCGCGTGCCTGTAAGTGCTGCTACACTTGCGGGCCGCGGCGGCCTTTTAATTTCCACCTGAATCCATTATAGGGGTATCGGGAGGGAATTTTAAGCCAAGTGGATAGTGAAGATCGGGATTTTATCCCGGGATGGCCTCTTATCTTCGTTTGCATTCTATGCACATCGTTCTGGAATAGGAATTTTCGAGGATTTTCTATACACCAACTTATTGTGCGCTTACAAAGTATGATCCTCTGCGGTAAAGCCTAAAAACGACCTCCTTACTGTTTTGAGTAAGAGGTCGTTTTACGTCTTAATCCGCTATTGATTTCCAAACTATTCCTTTATTCCTATGTGGGGAATCAAAAGCCGCTCTCGTTCTATAACTAAAAAGTATATTTATACAATTGCCAAATTCTCTGTAACCCTCTATCTCAAATTTCCGAACACTTGGCTATTTGAGATAGAGGGTTACAAGCAGCGCTTAGCCAGTATGAGAGGTTAGTTTTTCGTTTCCTTCTCTATTCGCAGGATTTCCTCCTGGGAGAGCTTGGTCGCCTTGGCTATCACTTCCGGACTCATTCCCATACTCAGCATGGTTCGGGCCGTCTCCCTTTTCTCTTCTTGTCTGCCTTTCAGTTCTCCTTCTTGCCTGCCCTCTTCTCTGCCCTCTTCTCTGCCCTCTTCCCGGATCCACTGTTCAATCTGGGTCATTTTCAACACCTCCAACAATTTCCTTTTATTACTTTCGGACATAATCTTGTCGGTGATCACGATCAACGCAGCAATGGCGAATACTTTCGTCTTTTCATCGGTAGCCTTAGCTAGTTCGGCCGCTTGTATCGCCAGCTCTTCTTCTTGTTGCCTGCTTTTCATGAGTGGCAGAAAGATCAGTTTCAGGGTATCCGTCTCATTTAAGAGCTGACCGCTTTCGATCTTGGCTTTCAGTCTGTTGTATTCCTGATCTCCATTATAGTCCTTCATGTAGATATTCTCGACCTGATAGAGGATGGAACCGCAGTCCAACCGCTCCTTGGCTTGTTCGATATGACCGGAATAGACGACGAAGGTGCGGATCTGACGCTCCTGCCGGCTCGCCAGCCGGGCGTCGTAGTACAAGAAACGCTTTAAGTCCCGTTCACAGGCTGTGGTCTGGAATTCCAGGTGCAGTAAGGTGTCATCCTCCAACAGAAAGATGATATCACTGCGAGTTTCCTTGGCATCAATCGTCGGATGGGCGGAAGGGAGCAACGTTTTGATTTTAGCCGTTTTAATCCCGAAAACGTCCAGAGTTTTATTTCTAAACTGTTCGGCTAAAACTTTCATAAGCACATCATTGTTATGATAGGATATCTCGGTGTTCAAATCTATTCTCCTCTCTTTATTTTATTACAGAAGGTTGCTCTT
The DNA here is from genome assembly GCF_900143285.1 of Desulfitobacterium chlororespirans DSM 11544. Classification (NCBI taxonomy): domain Bacteria; kingdom Bacillati; phylum Bacillota; class Clostridia; order Eubacteriales; family Desulfitobacteriaceae; genus Desulfitobacterium; species Desulfitobacterium chlororespirans. The sequence goes on along the minus strand of NZ_FRDN01000008.1, from coordinate 256,614 downwards.
GACAATGAGGGACAATTTCTATTTATAGAATATCAGAACGTATGTTCTCGTTCAAGAAAATTATGGATATAATTTCTCTGGAAGTTTCCCTATACACGTAATAAGAGGGTGTCGCAAAACGTTTGTGAGAAAACGTAATGCGGCCCCCTCTTTTTCTTGAGGAAAAGGCCGAACAAGAGGAAGAGAGCCTCATTTAAGCACTCTTTTGAACACAGCAAAGCAAGGGAAGACCCTTTCCCCTGTAGACCCTCTTCTGTTTTAGATCACGCTGCTTTAAGACGATGTAAATGGCTTCCACAACGCCCCGATTGAATCTTGTTGTGGAGTTTATTTATGTTAAACGCTGTAGCCAACAGCCACAGCTCAATCTGTACTTTCACCTGCCCGCGTAAGAGGAAACGTCGAAAATTCATGTCCTGCTTCAACACACCGAACGCTCCTTCAACTTGGATGGAACGATTGACCCTCAACACAATCCCTTCATCACTCTGGATTCGGGTTTCCATCGCTTGACGCTGTCTCTGAAAGGTCTTGGAGACATAGAGGTTCTTGCTGCGCTCTTCCAGGGGTTTGGGGCTTGAGCCTTTGATGCATTTGGCTTTATGAGGGCAACCCTCACATTGAGTACACGAATAGACGGTGGTCACGATAGGATAGTCGTTTTTGGACTTGGTTTTCTTTTCATAAGCCGCTTGTAGTCTGTGGCCCGCATGACAGATATAGGCATCGCTGTCTGCATCATAGGGCATATTCTCCCGTTTACCGATATCGCTTTTATACTTGCGGGTTTTGGCCCGATCATGGTTGGCGGGCTTGATGAAGGCCATCTGACCGTTGTCTTCGCACCAGGTATAGTTCTCTTCGCTCTCAAACCCTGCATCCGCCACCGGTTTAGTGTAGCCAAGGCTCTTAAGGGTTTTCATCATAGGAATAAAGGTATTCACATCACTGCGCTCCTGAGAGATGAGGGCACTGACGATGTATTCGGCATCGACGGCTAAGACGGCATTGTAGGCCGGTTTGAGCTGGCCATTTTTCATGTGGTCCTCTTTCATCCGCATGAAGGTTGCATCCCGGTCGGTCTTGGAAAAACTGTTTCGCTCTCCGAAGCTGTGGTTGTAGTCATCATAGTTTTTCTGACGAGCCAGATACCCTTCAACCGTTTCAATGGCTCTCTGCAAGGGAGATTTTCTCTTGCCTTTACCATGAACGAATGTCTGCTCACCTTTGAGAGCGTAGAGGTGTTTGCGCAGCTTCTTTAAGTCCTTGGTCCGGATCTTTTCTCTGACATCAAAGCGCAGGCCTAGTTCAGCGGCCAGTTTGGGTAACTCACGTTTCATCTTGGCCTGCATCTTGGTTTCATGGTTTTGAGTGGATTTCTTCCATACGAAACTATACCGGTTGGCATCAGCTTCTAGTTTGGTACCGTCGATAAACACGCTGCAAAGGGACAGTTCACCTAATTCGGACAAGAGCTGGACCAGTTGTAAAAATAAATCCTCCATAGCATCCGTCAGGCGTTCACTACGAAAACGGGCAATGGTAGCATGGTTGGGGGCGGGAGCTCGGCCCCACAGGTACATAAAATTGATATCGCGCTGACAAGCCTGTTTCAGCTTGCGAGTGGAATAGGTCCCGTTCATATAGCCGTAGACCACAATTTTGAATAGATTCTCCGGGGAGGTTTCGATTCTCCCAAGGCGGGAGTAAGCAGCGCGCAATTTACTGTAATTCATCCTTTCCAAGACACTGCCCAGAAGCCTTACCGAATCATCGGCCGGGATTAATTCTCCAATATCCATAGGAAGAACCAGTTGATATACACTCCCGTTTGATGTATAATCTGGCCGTAAAGTATGGGCGTTCATCAACTTATATTTTACGGCAAAAGAGGGCTTCTGGCATCTGCCAGTCGCCCTCTTTTCTTATTTTTTTCTGACTGTCTTACTGCGACAGCCCCCGGACTGTGGACAAAAAATCTTTATTACAAAAGCTCATCCTTCTTCTCAAGAATCGCTTCCGCTGCTGCGCAAGCGGGACAATCGCAATATTTTACCCCGGCCTCCTTGAGTTCCCTGGCATGGGCTTCCATTTTCTTTACCCTTTCTTCACCAAATATCCGCACACCGGTTGCTGACTTTGTAAAGGCAATCAGTCCGTCGATGGGCATGATGTCCATTTCCAGTTCCGCGATTAGCTTTTTGGTCTGCTCCGCTTCCCTGTCCGTCCCCATAGCATCCAGCCAGTTCTGGGCAGCAGCTTTGGCCTCTGGGCAGCTGGGGCGCGCACTTAGCAATTCCTTTGCTTTCTGGGCAACATAGTCCTTTACATCCTGGTTCATGGTTTTCATCCTTTCTTTTATATCATATATTGTCACTCTGCTTAAGAAAATATCTCCGCTTCGGCCGCGGCGGATAAAAGAGCACCGAAGGCTTCGTCAGACGAATATCGGTAAACCCCGGGATCACCCGCACCGTTTCCGGCAGCTGGGGATCATTGAGGTCCAGGGTTGTCAAGGCCCCTGTGGTGCAAGCCTCCACACAAGCCGGCGGCAGCCCGTGATCCTGACGGGGATAGCACATCTGGCAGCGGGTCACCTTATTGGTATTAATGTTGTACTGGGGTGCATCATAAGGGCAGGCCTTGACGCAGAGACGGCAGCCGTTGCAAAGGGAAGAATCGATCTCCACGATGCCGTCTTTTCGCTTATTAAAGGCATGCTGGGGGCAGACGCGGAAACATTCCGGGCTGTCGCAGTGGTTGCAGGCCATGGACAGATAGGTCCCCAGATCTATTTCCTTGACATGCCGCCAGTGGATATTGGCCGGTGTATGATTTTCATTGCGGCAGGCCATCTCACAAGCCCGGCACCCTATACAGAGATTAGCATTGAACAGAAAGCCCTTTCTCTTAAACATCGCTGCGCACCCTCCTGAGATTGACCCGGCAATCAAAATAAGGGATACTTTCCCCATCTTTTCCCTGACCGCTGATCAGATGATTGATGGGATAACGGTCGCTTTGCTCCACCAGAATAATTTTCTCCGGGAGGTAGGGATTGATTTTAGCCCGACCACTTACAGTGCCCTGCTCATTATAGATTTCAACCCAGGAATCTTCCCGGATATTATGCTTGCAGGCGATTTCCTCCGCCAGTTCAATCATGGGTTCTTCCCTATGCTCAGCATTAAGCCAGGAAAGAGTCTCATATTGGGTATGGAATTTAAGCAGGGATTGGGGCGTAAGCAGGTGATAAGGAAGCAGTGATGACTCCGTTTCTCTCACATCCTTAAAAAGCTGCGGCTGAACTCCTGGGAAGCAATAGTTCCAACCGGAGAGCAAGCTTTCCTTCTTCCTTCTATAGGAATGCCGCTTAAGATCAGCAGGCTCCTCCAAACCATAAAGCTCCCTAACCTCCGGAGACAACTCCCCTGCTATCCAATCCCAGGGTTCTTTTTCCGCGGGAAAATTAGAAAACCCTGGCTGGAGTTCGTTGAGTTTACGGGTTAACTCCCGGGCAATCTGCAAATCACTCTTGGCTTCATAGAAAGCCGGCAGGACTTTTTGATTATAGGAAAGCCAGTGGTGCCAAAAGCTCACATGCAAATCCTCCTCTTCAAAGAAGGACGCAGCAGGCAGAACAAGGTCGGACTGCCGGGCGGTGCTGTTCAGATAGAGATCCACGGTAATGATCAACTCCAGGTGTTGAAACAAATCGCGCCAAGCCCGTAGATTGTAATCCTGGGCCAAAGGGTTGCCGCAGGAAACCCACAGCATGTTAAGAGGCGGCTCCTGAAGCTTCATCGCCTTGCCCGGAAAATCGTTGACCGGCACCTCCCGGGAAGAGGTGAGCAAAGGCTGCTTTACTCCCTGATGCTTGACTATATGCAGAGGAAATTCCTCCTGAGGCCGGTGGCGGAAATAGACTCCCCCGCCGACCGAACCAAAACTCCCTGTCAGAGCGGCCAGAGCACTCACGGCCTTTACCGATTCTCCGCCACTGGGATAGCGCTGCATGCCGAAACCCAGCCAATTAGCGATTGGATGAAAGCGGGCATACAGATCGGCTAATTCTTCAACGACCCTTAAATGGACACCGGTGTGGGAACAGACTTCCTCCAGAGTAATCCCCTCAAGCCCTTGCTTATATCGATGAAACTCTCTGGTTTTTTGCCCAATGAACTCTTTATCGATCTTGTCACTTTCGATCAATAGTTTAGCGATCCCCCAAGCCAGCCAGGCATCGGTTCCCGGATTGAGCTGAACATATAAATCGGCTCTGTTGGCTGTATGAGTAAGGAGCGGATCGATAACCACCAATGGAGTTCCCTTTTGGCGTGCTTCATAGATAAACTTCATTTGATTGATATTGGTATTGGCCGGATTGGCTCCCCAGATCACGATCAAGCCGGCATCGCTCATCTTCTCCGGATCAGGATTTCTTAGTTCACTTACGGTCTCCCTCAGTGCGGTTTCCCCGGTAGCGGAACAAATATCCCCGATGGGCCGGGTATGAGGACCCATGCCTGCGAACATTCCTTCCACGGCCTGATGCAGCAAACCGGCATTGCCATTCCCTTTATAATATCCTAAGCCCAGATTGGAGCCATAGCGGGCATTCAGTTCGATAATTTTGGAGGCGATAATTTCGTAAGCCTGATCCCAGGAAATCCGCCGCCACTCCCCTGACCCCCGCCGCACCTGACGCAAAGGGTACTTCAAGCGATACTCGTCCAAGGCATATTGAATTAAGGAATACCCTTTGGCACAAAGCCTTCCCCGGGTATAACCATGTTCGGAGTCTCCCACAACCCGGGTCAATTTACCTCCGCTCATATGGGTAATCATGCTGCAGGAACCATAACAATGCCGCGGACATGTATTGCGAAACGTTGGCATACCCAACACCAGCCTTTATTAATGTTTAAGGTCCTTTTCAGGGCAGTAGATGAATCTTGTGCAGCCGCCGGATTTTAAAAGCCGCGGCCAGATCCAGACGTGTATTAATATCTGCTAAGGAACGTCCGAGAATGGCCTCGATTTTATTTAAACGGTAACGAAGGGTGTTGCGATGTAAAAAAGTGGCTTGGGCTGTTTTATTCATGTCAAATTGGTTATCCACGAGACTCTCCAATAGCCAAACCAGGTTATCTTCACCGTCATCCTCTTCAGGCAAATCTCCCAGAACATGATGATAGTATTCTTTCAAATCTTCCAGGTCATGTTTGTATAGGATTCTTTCCAGGCCCATATCGCTGAAAAATGGCACCTCAACTCCCAGCAGGCTTCCCATCTCGCAAGCGACTTTGGCTTCCTGGTAACTGCGAAAGAGGTCATTGGGTTGGGCGTAGGTTTGCCCTACTCCGCAGACGACCCGATAATTGGGTACTATAGCTTTGAATTGACTGGAAATGCCATCTATTAAGGAGCTGATTTTCAGTTTCCGCTCAGCCGCCTTTTCACTCTCCGCAAGCAGAATGGTCACGACTTCATTTCGATTCACTGTCGTTGCCGGATTTTTATAGTATCTATTAATCAAGGTTCGATCCACAGTCTTTTGCAGCACCTCCATAAGGTGCCAGTCGGGAGAGTGAGACTCCAGATCAGGTACCCTTAAAAGCAGCACCATATGGGGTCGGTGGAAATCCCAGCCCCACACTTCTCCCATCGTCATAATATCTTCGTTGCGTTTAAGGTTGCCATAGAGTAAATCATAGAAAAAAGCGTTCTTCGTTTTATGTTTTTCCTGCTTCAGCTCCAACTTGTTCTGAAGGTGGATAGAGTATAAGGATAGGGCCGTTTCCATAATGGCTTGAAACTCCTCAAAGTCCGGCTTGACTTCGTCATACATCACAAAAAGATACCCCAATATCCGACCATTGGGGGCGATGGCCCAGCCCGCCCCTTTCAGGTGCAACGCTTCAGTTGATATGGTGCAGAGAAATAAGGTCTCGTTATCCTCCCGCTCCCCTTCTATTACAATCTGAAAGACATCCAGATCCGGGTGAAGAAGTGTTGTGGATAGGGTCTCATAAGTCGGAGTAGAAACCAAGACAGGTTGATTCAACACCTCAGCAATAGCGCAAGTAAGAGCGTCCAGCCCTTGGCCGGATGTTTTAAGAAGCTTCCGCATGTAATTTGGCATTGAACTGAGGTTACCCATAATGCTTCATCTCCTCCCTCTTCTCCCTTGGTTCGCTCATAGGATTCCAATCACTCGTAGTTTAGCTTATCTGACCCTAAAATTTCAACCCAAGATTTATCCCTGATTTATCCATTGGTTACGGTGCACAATAACCTAACCGGCACTTTGTGCATGTGAACATTTGATTTATTAAGTTCCATTATATAATGAAACCAGACTTAGGAAAAGTCATTGGCCTTTCACGATTTACTTGCCAAGACTGATGGTAATATTTGAATTTGAGGCACTGCAACTTCGAATGTTATTATTAGTGCAAACAGTGTCCGTAAATCGTGACTGCTACAGCCAATACCGACGGAATAAGTCTATGGATATTTCGTAATTAAGAGGAGGTTAAAGGTGTGGCAAATCTTTTCCAAAAAATTACCGAAAAACAAATAAGCCGCAGAACATTCTTAGCGGCAACTGCGGCCGGAACGGCCAGCCTGGCGCTGGCCGGCTGCGGCACTGCCCTCGCTCCGGTGGGAGCGAATTATGACGCAGCCGCAATTAACGGAGAAGGACAATGGATACCTGCCGCCTGTTGGTTTAACTGCGGCTATAAATGTTATAATGCCGCCCTTGTCGTGGATAATGTGGTTGTCCGCCAGAAAACCGATGATACCCACCCGGATAGCTTCAATAATCCGCAGCTGAGAGGATGCCTGCGCGGGCGGGCCCAGCAGCAACAGGCATTTGGTGCCGATCGGCTCAAATATCCTATGAAACGCAAGCATTGGGAACCGCTTACCGGCGGAGACAAGTCTTTGCGCGGCAAAGATGAATGGGTTCGGATTTCCTGGGATGAGGCCCTGGATTACGTAGCTGCCGAGTTAAAAAATGCCAAAGAGAAGTACGGGAACAGCTCCATCCTGATGCCTACCTGGGGAGATAATTTTTGCGATTTTTATAATGCCATTAATGGGTTTGGCGGTTATACCACCGTGCAGGATACTTCATCGGTAGGCACATACCTGCATGTATCCGGCATATTGGGCATTCTGCCTGCCGGTATGAACGATGCCAATGACCGTTTGGATCTGTTAAAGAGCGAGACCATTGTCCTTTATGGCTGTAACCCCGCCTGGGCTTCAGCAGGATTGCCCAGTTACAACCTGGTGCATGCCAAAGAGGCCGGGGCGAAGTTCATTTATGTCGGCCCCAGCTATAATGAAACAGCTAACTTGGTCGATGCCAAGTGGATACAAGTTCGCCCCGGTACAGACACGGCCTTCCTGCTTTCGATAGCCTATGTGATGGTTACTGAAGACGACCCCCTCAGCAATCCAATTATTGATTGGGATTTTCTTAATCGTTGCACCGTCGGTTTTGATGCCGAACATATGCCGGCTGATGCTGCTCTTAACGAAAACTTTAAGGACTATATACTGGGCAAATACGACAACCAGCCCAAAACTCCCCAATGGGCTTCAGAAATCTGCGGTACCCCTGTCGAAGATATTGTTTGGTATGCCAAGGAAATGCGCAAGGACAAGAAGGTTACCGTTTTACATGCCAGTGCGCCGGCCCGCTGTAATAATGCCGATGATTTTCCTCAAATCTTAATGACAGTGGCAGCTATGGGCGGTCATTTCGGTAAACCTGGTCACGCCTGTGGCTCCGGTCAATACTATCAATCCACCAACTGCGGTCCGAACTTGGTTATGATGGGCGCTTCAGGTGCTCCCGTGATTCCCAATCCTTGTACAGATATCATTACAGGTCCTGAGCTATGGGATGCTGTACTCAGCGGAAACTATAACCGCACCGGGCCAGCCCTCTGGGGAGATCTGGCCAGTGTTGGCCCTAAGGATATTGATATCCATGTGATCATTCATTCTTGGCGAAACAGCCTACAGACTACCCAAGGTGTCAAAAAAGGCATAGAAGCCCATCGCAAAGTGGACTTTGTGGTAAGCTGTGCTTATTCCTTAAACGCCAGTGCTCAATACTCTGATATCGTGTTACCTATTGTTACTCAGTGGGAAAGACAAAGCTCTTATTTTTATCTTGGGTTTTATAACCGGGATGTACAATTCTTCCCTTCTAAGGTAATAGAGCCCCTCTATGAGGCGAAGAGCGATCAGTGGATCGGCATGGAGCTTTGCAAGCGGTTAGGAGTTGATGTGGGCAAAGCCTATCCTATGTCCGAAGAGCAGCAGTATTTTAATATCATTGCCGGAACTACGGTTATTAATAAAGAGGGCACCGGCTATGAGACCTTGGTAACGATCACTGAAGAAGACCTTTCATGGTGGGCATCAAAGTACGGAAAAACAGATGGCAAACCGCAACAAGGCAGAATCGGCCTGAAAGAACTCATGGAACAAGGGAAGTACCAGATTGAACGCCATGAGGGAGATAACTTTGGCCATATTACCTATGAAGCCTTTGTCAAAGATCCGGAAAATAATCCCCTCGGTTCAAAAAGCGGGAAGTTTGAAATTTATTGCCAAACCAAAGCCGATCGAATTAACGCCATGGGACGCAGCACCCTCAAACCCTATCCGAGTTATATACAACCTTTAAACGGTTATGAGCAAAGCTTCAAAGACTGGGGCAAAAAGATCAAGAGTGATTACCCATACCAGGTAACCAATCCTCACTATTTAAGGCGGGCACATACTGGTTTTGACTATTTATCCTGGCTGAGAGAGGCAATGCCCAATCCGGTATTTATCAGCGCACAGGATGCCGAAGAAAAAGGCATAAAAGATGGTGATACCGTACTTCTGACCAATCCCCATGGCAAGGTTATACGTCAAGCCAGTGTCAGCCAGCGGCTTATGCCCGGTTATATTGAGCTGCCTCACGGTACCTGGTTAGAGTTAGATGAAGCTACCGGTATCGACAAGTCCGGGTCTGATAATTACCTTTGCGCTCCTATTACCAGCGGTCAAGGCGTTTCCGGCTATAACACTCAATTGGTTAATATGGAAAAGTACGACGGAGCGCCACTTACACATGACTACTTATGGCCAATGAGAGCCGTTAAACTCTAAACGAAGGAGGAAAAACAAAATGGCCTTAGGATTTTATTTTGATGTCAATAAATGCATCGGCTGCCGCACCTGTCAAGTAGCCTGCAAGGATAGAAACCGGTTGGATGTGGGCATTTTGTTCCGCAGAGTCAAAAGTTATGAAACAGGGTCGTATCCCGACGCCAGGGTGTATCATTACTCCAGCGCCTGCAACCATTGTGAGGAGGCCAAATGTATCCAGGGCTGTCCCACGGGCGCCTTGCATTTCGCTGATGACGGGACCGTCCAGCACGACAGAAAAAAATGCGTAGGCTGTAAATACTGTACCTGGAATTGTCCTTACAACGTCCCGCAGTTTATTGAAGAAGCCGGCGTTATCGGCAAATGCGACAGCTGTAAAGACCTGCGCGACGCCGGAGAAAATCCGGTTTGCGTCGACGCCTGCCTTATGCGCTGCCTGGAATTCGGTGATCTGGACCAACTGGCTGCCAAACATGGCGCTCACCTGGTCAAGGAATTGCCTGTCTTGCCCTCCGCTCAGGTGACAAATCCCTCTTTATTGATTAACCCCAGGAATTTCTCTCTGGACCCCAAGTATAAAGAAGTAGAGGTGTAAACCATGGAAGAGTTCGCCTTGATTATATTCACCATCTGTGTTCAGGCGGCTGTCGGCCTGATGGTATTTACGGCTGTTGCCAAGCAATTGAATAAAACCGGCGTTTTTAAAATTGCTGTGGCCGCTTCCGCAGGTTTAGCTGTGGTTGGCCTGCTCGCTTCCTTCCTGCACCTGGGTCACCCCCTTGCGGCTGTCAATACTCTCACAAGATTCGCCACCTCCTGGTTAAGCCGCGAGATTTGGTTTACCAGCGCCTTTACCGGCTTGACAGTGTTCGCCGTTTTGCTCCTTTACTTTAAACCTGCGGCTAAAAAGGCGCTTAACACTTTAATTATCCTGGCTGCCGCTATTGGCCTGATTGATGTATTGGCTATGGCTTCGGTCTATACGTCCTCCAGCGTTGCCGCCTGGCAGTCCGGCTCAATTGTTGTGGAATTCTATGCCGCCGCAATTTCCATGGGAGCACTGCTTTTCCTCGCCTTAAGCGCCAAGGAGGATACCGGCAGGATGAGAAAAATTGTCGCCATTTCCGTAGCTGCAGCCTTTGTGATCCAAGCTGTCGTCATGCTCCCCTATTACAATAGTTTCGGGGGTAGCGACAACCTTGCCCTCCAACAAAGTCATGCGATTCTCAGCAGCATGACACCGGCCATGGTTCTGAAATGGGCTGCCATTCTTGTCGGAGCCGGTCTGCTCTTCCTCCCTGCCAAGGAAAAGAGCAAGGAGGTGCCTATTATTCTTGGGGCCACTGCCCTGGTCTTGCTTGGTCAGATCGTGGGACGCTATCTCTTCTTTGCCATTATGATTGTATCCTAGCAAAACCTTACTTCCGCTTTATTTTCCTCTTCCCGCTTTTTACGGGCGGGAAGAGGATTCGCTACTCTACTTATAGAAGGATGATGAAACTATGGTTCAGGATGTTAAGCTGGTTATCTTCTCCATCGGCCTGCAAGCTGCTATTGGCATCATGATCGCCATGATGGCCACTGTTAAAATGAATGGCAGCAATGAATATAAACAGGCTTCGGTTGCTTCTGCTTTATTGGGTATGATCGGCTTTCTGGCTTTTGCTTTTTATTTGGGCAGGCCGGCGTTTATTTTTAATGCCATATCCCAATTCAGTCATTCCTGGCTGTCGCGGGTACTGGTCTTTTCTCTTCTTTTTATTGGGCTTGCCATCATTCATGCCGTAGTGCAATATGTCAATCCTTCCATTAAGCGTTTTGGCTGGACTGCCGGTGTCGTTGGTTTGATTGATGTTATCTCTATGGCTAATGTCTATATGAGCACCAGCCGCCCTGGTTGGCAAAGCATCGTTCCCCTTATAGATTTTTTAGCGGTTACAATTATCTTGGGAGTTGCGTTCTTTTTGACCATTCAATCCAGTGGGCTAGCTATAAAAAGCCAAAAAATGTACGGCCTGATCGGGCTGTCCAGTGCAGTTATTCTAGGGGTAGTAACTTTTCTCAATTATAATAGTTTTGATACCCCAAATACTGTTCTGCTCCTTGGCATTCACCTTCTCCTGTTTCTGACAGGCGCTGTTTTATTGTTTATTCCCTCGTTGAAACCCACCAAGGAACAGACGGGTTCCGGAAGAATGTCAATGGTCTATATAGGCACGGCAGCTTTAGGCGGCGGCTTAATGGTGAGCAGATATTTGTTTTATGCTGTTCTTATTACCGGCAGCGGACTTTAGACTTTAAAGGAACACAGCAATGAATCATGAGCGTTTTTCCATTCGGTATATCACTATAATCATCCCAGTTGTTCTTATCTTGGCCGCTATCGTCTACCAGCAGTTTGTAAACAAGCAGGAGACAGTTGCTTTCATTCAGCATCTCGAACCAGCAGCCTCCAGATGCGAACCGATTGCCGGGGTTAGCGGATATCTTGCCTATAAGTTATGGGATAAGGATGACACTATCCTGGGTTATGCTGTGGCAGCTGGTGCCTCCGGATATGGCGGGCCTCTCAGCGTCTTAGTCTCTCTCGGAATGGATGGCACCCTTAAGAATGTGATCATTACCGAGAATTGCGAAACCCCCGCTTATTTCAATCGCGTGCTGAATGAAGGCTATCTGAACAAATTTATCGGCAAACATGCCCATGATCCCTTTGAGCCCGGACAGGATCTTGACGTGGTAAGCGGAGCTACCTATACTGTTAAAGGAATCGCCCAAGCTGTTCGCAAGGGCTCCTGGCAGGTAGGCAAACATGAGCTGGGCCTCCAAATTCCTGCCGGGAACCGCTTCTCGCTGGGTTGGCAGGAGCTTGGGCTGATTATCTTATATGGCCTGGTATTCATCGCTGTATCACGACGGCGCCATGCATTGCGCCCCTGGGCCTTAGCCATCTCCCTTCTCTTTCTGGGCTTTTTCCTCAACGCTGCCTTGAGTCTGGCGAATCTCACCAGCCTCATCAGCGGCAATTTACCAGCCCCCTTGGAACGTCCCTTCTGGTATCTATTGACGCTGGGAGTTCTTATCCTTACCTTACTCTGGGGGAGAAACTTCTACTGCGCCTGGCTTTGCCCCTTTGGCGGACTTCAGGAGGGTATCTACAAAGTCCTGGGGTTTATGAAGTTCAATCCTACGTCTCCAGTGACGGCTCTGGCTCACAAAATTCGCTGGGGCATCCTCTGGGCCGCAGTGATGGCGGCGCTTATCTTCAACAATCCCAGTATCGCCAGTTATGAACCTTTTGCGGTAAGCTTTGGCGGTCAAGGGAATCTCGGCCACTGGCTCACTCTAGGTCTGGTCTTGATAACCGGGATCTTCATCTACCGTATTTGGTGCCGTTTTGTTTGCCCGGTTGGGACTGTGCTTAACTTCCTTGCTTCTGTAAAGGGAAGAACCAGGATGCTCTTCCGCCCCACTGGACCAGCAAATCAGCCTGTTGATTCGATTTTCGAACATCCCGGTCAAGATCCCATACGCTGGGCTGATTTGCTCGGCAAAGAAAAAGTATTTCCTGGTATTTTGCTTGTGTACGTTCTCTTGATTATCATAACCTTGTCTCTGAATATCCTATCAATTTGATAAAGGGATTTTGGTGCCTTCCGCAATTTCCTCTGAAGAGATCTCTACATCGAAGGAAGGTGAATAGGAATGGCTTTGGGGTTTTATTTCGATATCAATAAATGCATTGGCTGCCGAACTTGTCAAGTAGCCTGCAAAGATAGAAACCGGTTGGATGTGGGCATTTTGTTCCGCAGAGTCAAAAGTTATGAAACAGGGGTGTATCCCGACGCCAGGCTGTATCATTATTCCAGTGCCTGCAACCACTGTTCCAATGCCAAATGTGTTAAGGGATGTCCTGCCGATGCGTTGTACTACGCCGATGATGGCACAGTTCAACATGAAAAAAATGAATGCATCGGCTGTCGATACTGTACCTGGAACTGTCCCTATGGTGTTCCTCAATTTATTGAAGAAACCGGCACCATCGGCAAATGCGACAGTTGCAAGGGGTTGCGTGACAAGGGCAAAAATCCGGTTTGTGTGGATGCCTGTCTTATGCGCTGCCTGGAATTTGGCGATTTAGATGAGCTTGCGGCAAAACATGGTGCAGATGTCATTCAGGATTTGCCTATTCTACCTTCCTCAACATTGACAAATCCATCCGTATTAATTAAGCCTAAAAAATGCGCTTTGTCTCCCCATTATAGTGAAAAGTACTTCTAGCCTATGGAAAAATCTCAACCCAAAAATCCGTAAAGGCGGTGCTTGCTATGGCAACACAAGATGATGGAATTGCTATAATTTTAGCCAACCGACACTATATCTACCAGCTGCTTCAGCATATTTTCGGAATCGAGCCGAACCGGGAACTGCTTGACATCGCCACCAACCAACACACCCAAGAAGCCTTGGAATTGATGCTCGATGAGGAAAATTGCGACCTTAATACTTACTTGGCTTTGCTCACAGAATTAAGGCTGGCGCTGTCCGCTGATCCCGACCCCACCCTGGATAAGCTGACCAGTGAATATACCAGCTTAATGATCGGTCCCCATAAGCTGCCCGCTCCCCTCTGGGAATCTGTCTATGTGACCAAGGAACGGGCGCTTTTCCAGGAAAGCACTCTCAAGGTACGGCGCACCTATCTGAACTATCAATTCCTGCCGGCCAATTATCCTCACGAAGCTGATGATCACCTGGCCTTTGAGCTGGACTTTATGGCCCATTTAGCGAAGTTAACTCTGGAAAGGTTTGACCAACAGAGGATAGATGAGGTTATAAAACTGCTGACCGATCAGAAAGCCTTTCTACAGGACCACTTACTGGTTTGGATTGGGGATTTTGCTCAGGATATTCAAAAATCGAAAACTCATCATTTTTATCCGCAAATGGCAGTCTTGACGAAACAGTTCTTAGAAACGGATAATTTAGTTCTCGATGAACTGTTATCTCTAATTTAGGATCACTTACCACTTCATATAATCCTATCCTAAAAGCCTGCCAATCTGGCAGGCTTTTCTATATATCTCATTCGGGTGTTGTTCTGAGTGAAGCAAAGGTCTTATTGAGCGATTAAAACCTTCGGAATGATTCTTCCGAGGGTTTTAATCTATTTTTCACCTCTTTTTTGAATTTATCAAAAGACCGCCATAATAATCCTAACTTAAACCTACCGTATTGATCACCATGATGACATAGAAGAGATAGCGTCCCAGAATCTGGCCGATGACCACTAAAGCAGCCCCAAGATAGAATGTGAGGCTTAACGTCCCTTCAGCCGTTGCCGCCACTTCAACAGCGGCTTGACCTGCCTGAACATTCATGTTCCCTTTACTCATGGGGAATAATAGCACTCCTGCACCGAGAAGAATGAAGAGCCATTTCACAGCCATGATTCCGCTCATACTGTTCAAGAGAGCAAGACTTTGCCCGGCAGCCGCATTCCCGCTGGTTCCCAGCTGGATATAGTAGAGCACCATAGCTGCTACCTGCACAATTACCGCAGCCCCCACTGCCAAGGAGGCAGTTTTTTTCACTTTAGCAGCTTCCTGCCCGCTTAAAGCGAGGAAGATGACTGCTCCCATGGAGATGGCAGCAGCATAAAACTCTACATAAATCGAACCGTGCTGCCAAGCCGGAACAGATGTGAAGTTATAGATGGAAACCATCATATAGACATCTGCTAAACCTACCACTGCGGCAAGAAGGGCCAGGGCCTTGACGGCCCCTTTGGCCCCAGGCTTAACAACCGTTACTATTGCCGTTAATATGGTTAATCCGGTAAAAACACCGGTAAACCAAATTTCACGGCTCAGCCAGGAGGTGCTGAATTGAGCAAGGGAATTCAGGGCTGAAAGGGGTTTCCCTAAGTGCATAAGAGAGGCAAGAAGCCCGATAACGGCCAAGGCGGCGGCGGTTAGAACAGCTGATTTAAACTGTCCTTCCTTGCTGAAAGACTTGCCCAGAGCCACAAAGGACATCGTGCC
The DNA here is from genome assembly GCF_900143285.1 of Desulfitobacterium chlororespirans DSM 11544. Taxonomy (NCBI): domain Bacteria; kingdom Bacillati; phylum Bacillota; class Clostridia; order Eubacteriales; family Desulfitobacteriaceae; genus Desulfitobacterium; species Desulfitobacterium chlororespirans. The sequence goes on along the minus strand of NZ_FRDN01000008.1, from coordinate 241,384 downwards.
AATAGCTGCCTGAATGCAGATTGAGAATAGGATTAAGGATAAATTTTCCACTGATTACACCTCTTTTTCACGAGAATTGGAGTCTAAAGCACAATCTTTGGGCTTAATCAGCACTGATGGATTCGTAAGCTTTGCTGACGGCAAAATGGGCAATTCCTGAACAAAGCGGTCGCCATACTTTGCCTTAAGTTCATCTAAGTCCCCAAATTCCAGACACCGCATAATACAGGCATCCACACAGGCTGGGTTTTCTCCGCGGTCACGTAGCCCCTTGCAGCTGTCGCATTTCCCCACGATGCCGCTTTCTTCAATGAATTGAGGTGCGCCATAGGGGCAGTTCCAGATGCAATATTTACAGCCGATGCATTTATCCTTATCATGCTGCACAGTACCATCTTCTGCATAATGCATGGCGCCGGTGGGGCACCCTTTGACACATTTGGCCTCGGCACAGTGGTTGCAGGAAGAGGAATAGTTAAAAGCATCAGGTCGTGGATAAACGCCGGTCTCAAAATTCTTTACCCGGCGGTATAACACGCCAATATCGTTATTATTTTTATCTTTGCAGGCAATCTGGCAAGTGCGACAGCCGATGCAGGCTTCCATATCAAAGTAAAAACCCTTTTTACCCATTTTTTCCTTACACCCCTTCCTGGAATACGATTCTTGCTGCTTTTTCTACATCGGGAATAAGTTGGGATTCTGTGTATTTCTCAATCCTGGCAATCCCGGTATTAAACCCTGAAACTCCCTGTCCGGTCGGAATTTGGCCGCTGAGGATATTATCCGCACCACCTACATCGATTCCTGTTTTTTCATCCATGTCCACCCAGGCGCCATGAGGCAGAGCAACGACTCCGGGTCTTACTCGTTCTGTAAGGCAGGCATTTCTTAAGATTTTTCCATAGGGGCTGGTAATCAGAACCGTATCCCCATCAGCAAGACCAGTGTCCCTGGCGTCGTTGGTATTGAGGAAAACCGGATTAGGCCAAGCTTCCTGCAGCCATTTGACATTATCAAAGACAGAGTGGGAACGGCGCAGGTAATGAGGATTGATCACCTGATAAGGATATTCCCCTTTGGCTTTACTCTCCCATTCCTGGAAGGTATCTTCAAATCCGCCGGCAGGTTTGATATAGGATGGAATCGGCTGAATCGTACTGAATCCCATGTCATTGATGGTTTTCGCCAAGGTTCGGCTATAGATTTCCAGCTTGCCGCTTTCCGAGCTTAAGGGGTTATTTTCGGGATCCCGGACAAAATCTTCATAGGCAATATACCCATAATTATCCTCTGGATAGCGTTTAACTTGGTATACTCCCTTTTCCTTGAGTTCATGATAAGTGATTTTTCCGGTTTGCGGTTTGCCGGTCACCCCTAATTCATCAATATCTTCCTGGGTTATGGTCACTAAGGGCCCAAAGGATTTCCCATCTTCATTGACCACTGTCGTGCTGGCCAAGGCATTAAAGAACTGCTGCTTCTCATCAAAGGGGAAGGCTGCTTTTTCATCGATTCCCAGCTTCTTGGCCAGTTCAATGGCGATCCATTGATCACTCCTGGCTTCGTAAAGGGGTTCCGAGATTTGGGAATACATAATAATCATTTCACGGTTGCCGCTGTGCACCAAGGTCCCCCCGGAGAAACCGCCGATTTTCTCCCACTCCGTCGTCACCGGAAGGACAATATCCGCATACTTGGAATTCGTGGTGACGAATTGAGAATGAGAGACAACCAGATCCACCTTGCGATGGGCTTCGATCCCTTTGCTCATGCCATCGCTGGTCTGCAACGTCGCACCGCCTGAATGATAAATGATCCGGATATCAATATCCCTTTCTACACCGGGCTGGTATTGGTCGGCTGAAGTGAAGTCCCCGCTTCCGGTGAAGTTGTATTTGCCGTTGAGGATCGCGTCCCAGACCTGGCCTGCATTAATGCTGTCATCGACAGGATTAGGGATTCCCGGCAGGCCGTTGGAACCGGCACACACCAGAGCCGGGCCCCCATTGCCGGATGTTGCATGCATGGTGCTGCCGGTCATATGTCCGGATTTGCCCATATGGCCGGTCATGGCTCCGATGGTCATAATCAATTGGGGCAGGTTATCCGAATTTCTGGTCCTTCCGGAAGCCATTCCGCAGATGAAGGCTACCTTTTTATCTTTTCTGAACTCCAACGCTAATTGCTCGATCTGATCTTCAGCCACTCCGCAAATTTCACTGGCCCATGCCGGTGTTTTAGGGATACCATCGTAAGTTCCCAGCACATAGTCCTTGAAATTTCCTTTAGGATCTTCACCTTGCGGCATATGCTCAGCATCAAAGCCAACAGCACACTTATTTAAAAACTCCCAATCAAGCAAAGGATTAAGGGTCGGGTGATCTTTGGTAATGAGCACATAGGCAATGGCTAGCAGCAAGGCTGCGTCCGTACTTGGTCGGACCGGTACCCACTGGGCACCCAACATGGAATAGGTAGCATTGAAGAAGGGGTCAATCCCGATAAATTTCGCTCCGGCTTTCTTGGCTTGCCTATAGTGCCAACTGGAACTTCCCATGGCACTCCAGGCCGGATTCATGCTGAGCATGATAATGGTCTCACAGTTCCGCAGATCAAAACGATCGTTAACCGTCTGATCCCATACTCCTAATTGCATAAAGCCAACAGTTTTAGGAGTCATGGCCCAACTGCCAAAGGAATTGGTATTCCAGTATTCACAATATCCTCCGAATAATCCTAAGGTTCTCGAAATATCCGTAATTCGGCTGCTCCATCCGCCGATATGCAGAATCGATCGGTTGCCATAGTCTTTTTTCACCCGCTTCAATTCATCGGCAATATAAGCCAAGGCCTCATCCCAGCTGATCCGCTCCCATTCATCCTGGCCGCGCAGGGATTTATCCCCTCCGCCAGGCTGCCAATGTTTACGTTTCATGGGATATTTCAACCGATCCGCGCCAAAGACCTGCTGGCGTTGCGAGCGTCCTCGCAAACATCCTCTCTGTTGTGGATAATCCGGGGAATCTTCATGGGTATCGTCCGTTTTCTGGCGCATGACTACCCCATCCACCACCAGTGCTTTGTTCAAACATCGTCCACCACAATTGTGCCAGCAGGCTGCCGGGATCCATTCTCCCTGCTCCTCTCCTAACCCATTGACCTTTCCCCCCGCCGGTGCTAAGACACTCCCGCAACCAGTCAGCGCCAAGCCGGCAGTACCCGCCGCAGTTGCTTTTAAGAAATTCCTGCGGCTTATCGTTTTATCCGTTACTTTTTTTAGAAAGCTTGACATAGTACCTTGAACCTCCTTTAAATCAGCGTTCCATCCTGCTTAAAATTCGGGGCCCCTTCGTGTGCTAAAAAAGAACATTCCTTCTTATTTGACGAGAGCCACTCCCGAATCTATAATCAGTATAGCTTGCCGCCTATTTTGGTCATATGTTCACAAGTACAAAAAAGCCACGCTTTTTTTATTCCAGTGTACAGATCAAATGGCTTTACAATCATCCCTTATAGAATCAAAATTAATCTATTACTATAAATACCATTCTACCCTAACTTTTAAGAGCCGCCCAGAATGAACGCCTAAACTTTGCCCTGGTAAATCGTGAGAAAGGTGGTATATATGAACAAGCAATTTTCAGTTCCGGATTATATGCAAGAATTGGTCATGGCTTCAGGACAGGGACTGGATCTTCTGACCCATACTTTAGCAAAGGTCATTAATCGGCCTGTACTGGTTTCAACCTCTGCTTATAAACTGGTTGCCTCCTCTTCACACTATGATTGCGAATTCTTACAAGTTGAATTGGATGACCCCCAGAGCCACAGCGAAAGCCTTTTTCTCTGTTACATCTCTGCGGGTACTTTTAAGGTACGTGCCATAGGTCGTGCTATTGCTCCCCTTGGCCGCGTCATTGGCTATATTTTCATTCTTAGTGATGAAGATAATCCGGATAAAGAAGCCATTCAACCCCTGCTGGATTATACATCATCACTCTATGCCGTCCACCTTCAGAGCCGATTAGAGCTTAAACAAGAGCAGAGCAAGTTTAAGAATGCCTTTCTCTATGATCTTCTCTACGGGAACCTCAAGCGCAGCGAAGATATCATTGCCACCGGCGAGATATGGGGCTGGAATTTTCAATGCCCCCATACGGTTATGGTTTTTCTCCTTCCTGATCCTGATCATCATAATTCGGATCATCATCATCCAAAGCATCATCTTATGGACTTTCTCTCCCGCATCATAGAGCAAACTTTTATCGATAATTATTATAAAAATCCGGCACTCATCCTCCGCCAAAATGAACTGGTGATCCTCATTCCCCTGCAGGCAGATAAACCTGCTTTACAAAAGGGAGAAATACTTGGTTTTGCTGAAAAAATCTCTTCTCAAATCAAAACCACAGAATTAAATAATTTAGTAACTTGTGGAGTAGGACAGGTCTATTCTGACTCTACCGAGCTCTTTCGCAGTTATCAGGAAGCTAAAGTGGCTTTTGAAATGGGCAAGCTATTGGAAATACCTGTTCCCTTCTTCAGTGAACTGGGCTTGGAACGAATCCTGTATAAACATGATCTCCAGGATTTAAAAGAATACTATCTCCATGTTCTGGGGGAATTGCACAAACAAGATGATCCGGAAAGTTCCCTGATCGCCCTCCTGGAGAGCTTTGCCGAGAACCAGTTTGACGTAAACAAAACCGCCAAAGCCATCTTCATGCACCCCAATACTCTGCGCTACCGCTTAAATAAAATTGAAAACATCTTAGGTAAACCATTGACGGATAACCATACCCGCCTGGATATCATGGCAGCTCTTAAAATTAAGCGGCTTCACACTATTGAAAAGTTATTGGCTTAACACCTCATTCCACCTAAGCCTGATGCCCCTGCTTCAGGAAGCTTTTCTGCAACCCCTGCTGCAAGTTGTCGCTGGGTTTCAGTTGCCCGATTAGCAGGGGAGATTCCGGGTCATGCAGCAGATAGTTTTCCCGGGGCAACTGAGCGTTTTTATTGGCGTAGCAATATTTACAACCGTTGGGACAGCTGTTAAGTGCTCCAATGTCACGGCTTTCCATACAGTGACAGCCCTCGCGAAACCCTCTATGCTTAAGCTCGCGAAACTGGATGTCGTTTGCCCGGCCTAATATATCCAAAGTAACACATCCGGAGGTTTCAATGCCGTACTGAGCATAGTTTTCCTCCGGGCCACAGGTCTGCAGGTGAATACCATACTTTGCCGCAATTGCTCCCAATCCCCGGGCTATTTTATCTTTATCTTCGTCCCGCAAAGCAATCAGTTCCGGAAAGTTGATTTCATGCTTCTTGTACATTTCCACAAAACTGAAAATACAGCGGTCAATATGCCCCGCCAGGCGATCGGCGATATAATCAAAGGTTTCCAGATGCCGCGCTACGGTGTAGTCACTGGTCAAAAGCACGGGATCATATCGCCAGGCAACGCGCCGGGCACCGACAATTTCCGACAGCTTTAAAAGGGTGGCGATACTTGTATCGATATCCGGCACCCCTGGTTCAACATCCCGCCCATAAGCCGTAATGGTATAGTAAAAATAGGTGTGGAACCGCTCCGTGATCTCATGGATGCGCTGGAGAACGGGGGCATAGTTTTTTGACCCGAAGATAAGGCAATCAATTTTATCCGATGTCAATTCATAACGCCGCACCGAATTGGGAAACAGAGAGTTGCGGGAGAAGACGTAACCCTCCTCAAATCGTCTGAAAAGCCAGTCTGAATAATGGTTGACAATATCCGTCCGCCCGCTGATGTTAAGAATCATGTGTTTACCACTCCTTTCCTCACACTGCTGCTATAAAAAGGCAAGCTTCCATACATAAATGGAAGCCATCGAGCCATGTGGGGAATATCTCTTTTTCTTATGTGGTTAAGTGTACTTTATTTTTAGGATCACGTCTTCCGATTTTGCATCATTTAATTTCCGGTACTTGAACCCACGCTTGCTTCAAAAGACGGACCCCCTCTTGTATCTGCACCTCATTCAACAGGCTGTATCCTGCAAAAAGCAGATTGGAAGGACAGTCTTCTGCAACACTCCAGAAGGGGGTGACCGGATATACCCTGACTCCTGCTTCTTCCGCCATCTGGATTAAACACATTAGGAGGAACGATCTATGCAAAACAGGATGAAACATTTTCAATTAACCAAAGAGGAGATTGACACACTCCTGGAAAGAGTGGATATTGGACGCTTCGGAACAGTCCGCGGGGACGGATATCCTTATGTCACTGCCATGCATTTTGTCTACTATAACGGAACTATTTATATGCACGGACTGCCCAAGGGATTAAAACTCGACAATGTGAAGGCTAATCCAAAGGTCTGCTTTGAAGTGGATGAGTTGTTGGGATTGCAGCCAGGCGAAGCGGCGGCCTGCGATACAGAGGCCATTTACAACAGCGTGGTGGTGATGGGAACCGCACATATTCTCGAAGATATCCCTTATAAACGCGAGGTTCTGAACAGATTGGTTGAAAAATATACGCCGCAGTTTGCTGGTAAGGAGCTTCCGGAGAATATGGTGAAAGGTACTGCGGTGATTGAACTACAGATTAAGGAATGTACCGGAAAATATCATAAATAAGTCTTTCCTAATCCCTTGCCGGTTCCGCCCCCAAACCCAGATCACAGCCTGGAAAGTTTAAAGGGATGACTCACTAGGCTTGACGATTATCGGATTGGTTACGCCGTTTTTCTGCAAATGTTTAGTTAAGTTCTCAAGCTGAATCTCCATGAGCTCTTCCCCGCCATATTTAAGAATTCTCTCATAATCATCCGGATGGGCACGGATATAATCCTGGGACCTGTCCTCAGCCTTCGCCAACAAGCCGATAATAGCTTGGGCTGTATCCGGATTGATTTTATTGATGCGTTCATAGGGTTTTTCGATAGCATAGTTCTTCCCATCCTCGGTGTAGAGAAAATAAGTATAGGCAACACTCGGACCTTCCATAATGATGCGCATATAATCACTCACAGTTGGCGTATCATTTACACTGGTGTACCTGAAGAGAAAAGGTGAATATTTTTCTTCCTGAGCCAGGTGTACCGCCATCTCCAAAATCGTGCTGTCTGTGCTGGTCACGGAAGCAACCTCTTCCCCTTTTTCCCATTTTGACATGGTCACGCTTTGGATCTTAGGATAGCCGAGCAAAGATAGTTTCTGAATAACTTGGAAATCTTCTTTAGGAATGGCATAGTAACGGTATTGTTCACCGGATTGAATCATCGCCAGAGTCGGTTCCGCTTCAAAAAAGTGAATCTCGTTATCCCCATTAACCTGAATCGTAATGGAAGGTGTCAGCTCATAAGAGAAAGAGAACTTTTTTTCCTTCCAATCATTCGCTGCCTTATCCAGCCATTTTCCCAACTCCACACTGGACACGATGATGGGGGAAGGATAACCCGCTTCGTTAATCTGCGCCCCTTCTCTCTGTACAAGGAGGGAGGCCAGATTATCCGGATTGAGGAAAGACAGGTCCGGTTCCTTATCGACAGGGTTGACCAAAAGAGTGAATACCATACCACCCACGGCAATGGCTAAAAGAGTCACAACCCAAAAACCGGGCTTCTTGTAATTAAGGATATTTTTAACTCTTGATTTGACATGGCTTTCCCCAAAGGCCAAGGGGCTCAAGGTAAAAAGTCCGCTTCTTTTTACGGAAAGTGTCAGCAGTGACTTGGCATACTCACCCTTCCCTTCTCCCCCTATCCTTCTCAGCACACTTTCATCACAGGACATCTCCATATCACGGCTCATCAGGACAAATGACAGCCACATCACAGGATTAAACCAATGGAGAGTAAGAGCTGAGAAAGCCAGAGGTTTGAGGAGATAGTCCTTTCTTTTGATGTGGGTTTGTTCATGGACCAGGATATAATCCAGATCAGACCCGCTTACACCCAGAGGCACATAAATCTTCGGACGAATAAACCCAAAGACAAAAGCTGTACTCAGCCGATCAGATTCATAAATATTATCTTTAACCAGAGTAGCCGTTTGCAGCAGTCGTTTCGTTTTCAGATAGGAAAGGACACTATAAGAAAGCAGGATCACCATACCGACCAGCCAGATCACGCTTAAAACCTCCATCCCCACCGCCAGGGGCTCCCCGGTGGTTATAGTGGTTATAGCTGAGGATGGGGGCGAAGCTGCAGCCGCCGGATGCTTAACTCCCTGCTCAAACCCGGCATCACCGGAGGGAATGGTGGGCTGGGGCATCATGCCTCTACTCTCCGGAACATATTCCAGGACACCGGCTTGAGTCTGCAGATTTGCAGTGACTACTCCCAGAAGACTGAAATCCGAAGGCAATGAAAAAGGACAAAGCAGCCGGAACAGAACCACCGACCATAAGGCATAGGCGAAAATTTTCGGGGCTTTTTTTAAGAAAAGACGAACAAGGATGACCACTGCCGCCACATAGGTGGCCGTAAGGCTCATACTCAAAACCGTTGCCAAGGCATTATGTAAGCTGCTGCTCAGTTGCAAACTGCTCAGTAAGCCACTCATTGCGCCGCCTCCTCGATCATCTTCTTGATCTCCTCGGCCTCCTGCCGGGAGAGCCGCTTATCTTTGAGGAAGGCCGCTAAAAAAGCGGGCAGAGAATTATCGAAAGACTTTTCCAAGAGCACCTCACTTTCGTACTTTTGCACCTGCTCCCGTTTAACGAGGGTAGTCACCGTGGCATTTTCGTTTTTTAATAACCCTCGCTCAGCAAGCTTGCGCAGCATGGTATAGGTGGTCGGTTTTTTCCAGCCCAGCTTTTCCCGGCAGACCTTGGTCAATTCCGTTGAATTGATAGGCTCAAGCCTCCAAATAATATCGAGGAATTTATACTCCGCATCAAACAGTTTAAATTCTTCCACAGCATATACTCCTTTCCTTCTTACCAGTCACTTTTAGTGTCTAATAAGGTATTTTCATGTATCAAACTTAGTCGTGAATGTTCCTTGATGAAAAACCATTTTCCATTTCCCATCCATACGCTTCCATATTGAACTGCGTAATGAATATCTTTTATTTTCATCCGGCTCGTTATGCTTTATTACCCTATACAGCGCCAATAGACAACCATCTGATAAATGTTCTATTCTAAAGTCTTTAATCTGCCAACATAGTTCTTTATTATCATCCTGCTCTTGAAATACATCACCATTTTTATAATGATATTCACTGCCATTGCTGCAGAACTCGATAAAATTATGTGCTAATAGATCGCTTATCCTTTGTGCTGATTTTCTTACCTGCGATGCTAATAAATCCTTCTCCAGCTGCCATATATGTTCTTCAACAGAATCCATCTTTATCACCCCATAGTTTAATAATTTTCCTTTCTTGCCTGGCGGTAAAAAACATAGGTTTATTCAAATAAACCTATAATAAGTTTATCCCGATAAACCTCTCTTGTCAATAAACTCCCTGGTTATAAGTCTCAGTTTACCTCTCAACTTACACCCTGCCAACTTCCACAAATCATCCAAATAATCCAGCTTATGTATGGACTTTATCACCAGTCTTCTTATATACTATAAGTGAACAATAGAACGAGTACGCAGTCTTATTAGTGCTCCTACCTCTTTGATAGCAATCGGTACTATTTTTCTAAATGGAAAAGGAAGAATAAAAACCATTTTATATCAGAGGTGAAACCTATGTCGATTATCCCTCGCCGCCTACACCGGTTATTGGTCGTTGATATTCAAAAAGCTTATTCTCGCTTCTATAACCTCAATTATCTCCTTAAAGTGAAACGCTTTATGGCTAAGCACTCCTTTGACGACATCAGGATGCTGGTTGATGTCTTTGCTGAAGTGTATTCAGGGGAATTCATCCCTTCTTTCATAGATAAAAAATTAACCGGTCAGCCGATTTTCAAGCAGTATTGCACTGATTTTGCCATAAGTCTATTGGCCGAAGAGGGGATCGATGTCACAGAGTTTAAGCAGGAATTGTTCACTCATCACCGCGTCCTGCCCTTTCATGATGGATTAATGGCTCTTATTGAACCCGGCTATATACCGGACTATAAGGTCTGCCATTCGGAGAACCTCCAAGAGTACTTACTGGAGTACCTTCCCCCCGCCTTCAAAGACTATCTTGAATCATGCCAGGGGTGCAAAGTCCATCTTATCGGCGGCGGCTATGGAGAGTGTGTCTATATAACGAAGCAGATTCTCGATTTATTCAAGATCCCCAATTGCATCCATGCCAAGTACTGCTATGAAATGAATCCTTACAGCTCCTTAGCCTATCCTCCGCTGGACAAGATGGCTAAGGAGGTCAATTGGTCCTTTAAGCAGAATGATTTTCTTTTCTACAGCTAAAACGCTTTTGCTCGACGGTCAATGCTAAAGCCCTCGGATTTCCGAGGGCTTCTTTGCCGGGCTTATTTAAACTCTTTCAAGGTAACGGATATAAGCTTGAATCCCTTGACTTATTCCCTGAGCGGCTTTTTCTCTAAAAATGTTGTCACTGAGCTGTTTCTCCTCGGTCGGGTGGGAGATAAAAGCTACTTCCACCAGAACTGCCGGCATGGTATTGTTCCGCAGCACATAAAGCCGCGAATCCTTAACACCAAGATTTTTGGTGCCAATCTCCTGGGTTAGCTCGCTTTGAATATATTGGGCCAGTTTGTAGCTTGGCGAACCACTGGGGTTCTCCGAGGAGTAGAAGGTCGTCGTGCCCTGGGCTGTTTGCCAAGAGTCATTATGAATACTGATGAAGAGATCCGCATTGTTTTCATTGGCTATATCCACACGTTTTTGCAGGTCTCCTCTTTGCGTGTAGGGTGTTCCCGGAGCATAAGCCGGAGAGTTATCATCGTTGCGGGTCAAGACCACCTTGGCTCCGGCCGCCTCCAGCTCCACGGCCAAATACCGGGCAATAGCCAAATTATTATCCTTCTCTTGGGAGCCGCCGGGTCCGATGGCTCCCGGATCCGGAGAGCCATGACCGGGATCCACAACCACCGTTTTGCCAATCAGCAAGTTCTTAATAAAGTCTTTGCCTTCGAGTTCAGCCTGAATTTTCCCCGAAACCACACCTGTGCCCCCCAGAATAAAGACCTCCATAGCGGCAATCTTATCCGGGCTAAAAATCGGAGCGATGGACTCAGGCAAAGTATAACTTTTCGTAATAAGCAGGGCCGAATTATTCTTGGCAGCAAGAACGGTTCCTACCATGGCGTCGGGATAGTGCTGACCTGAAGCCAGATAAAGCTGGTTTGCATCATAGACGTTTTGAGTTTGAGCATACTCGTAGAGCTCAGCCGCCGATTCGTAGCGGTCCTGTCCTCCCAAGCGAAGGCTTAAAGGGATATTCTGTTCCTCAAGCAATTGAGCGGGAACCACGCCATCTCCCCCCACGACAATGACCTGGGAGGGTTTATGCTTTTGATAATATTCAGATACACTTTGGGGAAATTCAGGGTTGGACATCAAAAGAATAGGGATCTGTTGGATTCCAGCATAGGACGCCGCGGAAAGGGCGTCAGGGAAATCGTCCCCATTGACCAGAATCATGGTATCACTGGGAACCTTTTCCGCAATAAGAGCCGATGTTTCATAGCGATCCGCTCCGCCAATTCTTTCCCACTCATAATTGAGGTCAGTAAGTTCTTTCTCCAGATAAGTGGATAACCGCCCATTTCCGCCCAGGAGAATCACTTTTTTGGCCTCCAGGCGCTTTAATTCCTCTTTGACCCGGGGATCAAGATGAGCGCCATAGGTCAGAAGAACCGGCGCATCCAGTCCAACCGCCAGGGGAGTAGCGGAAATAGCATCAGCATAATTATTTAATTCATTAAGAATGACGGTTTCTGAGGTCGTCCACCCTTGTTGGGATGCGGCGATAGAAGTGTCCGTCCGATCCTTGCCATAAAGCCTTGTGGTCATGGCTCCTGCATGTGCAGACTCGGCAGCAGTTTCGGAGATTTCGGCCCCTAAAACTGTTAAAGGAGAACAATTTAAGAAAAGAACCAAAGCAATTAATAAAGAAGAAACTCGTTTCCAATGCATAAATTTTCCTCCTCAAGCTACATCGACAAGAATAGTCACTTTTCGATTATAACATGAGTCGTATTAAAGCTTCATTGGAATTAATAGGGTCTGCTATTGAGATGTTTTCTTCTCATCTGCTTCTCGTTCTTGCAAGGTGACTCTGATGGTATCCCCAGGCTGTTTGCCGATTTTAGCGCGTATATCTTTACGGATGCCCAGGATATGGCAGGGAGTTCCCATTCTGACCAAGCTGCCTGCATAGACCTCACCGTCAAAAGTCGCAGTTACCGGAACGCGGCCTTTCCCAAACTCAGCCTTCACATCAAAAGGTATTTCGATATAAGCCCCGTCCATATCCGGCACCTTCTTGATCTCCGCATTAAATTCATAGAATTTGCTCATGAAAATTCTCCTTAAATTTATCCAAAGAATTAATCCTCATGAGTTGAGGTCAAATTCTTTATCCTGATAATCCTTCACATAATAAGTGTTGCCCTTTTGGATCACCGTATGCCCTTCACTCTCCAGAAAGGCTTTATGCCCTTGAATTCCCTCCGGATATTTTTCGTTCAGCCGGCCATCCTTCTTTAAGGTCCGCCAATAAGGTGTTGGCTCTTCTCCCCGTTCTGCAGAAGCATGGGCCGCAATATTGATGAATATCCCGGCTGTGAGAGGACACGTAAAATCCGCTTCATGCTTTTGGGCCAGATAGCTTCTAAGATAATCTGCAGTAATCACTTTGCCCTCGGGGACTCTCCTCATCTGCTCGTCATAAGCCAAAGGCGGCGCCACCAGCATTTTATGACCGCCATAGCGCATAACCGATTTCGGGTCCGTCACCTGGACCACTTTGGGTAGATCCTTGTTTTGTTTGAGCTTCTCATTAAAGGATTTCCTGGCCATAATTATCCCCCTTTTTATTTTTTATCCGCTTGAGCATGCCCTCAACGAACTCCCCTTGCTTCAGCGCTTTTTGGGGAATGGGAATAGAGATCACCCGGTCTTTGCGAAGATAGGAATCAAGGATTTGAGCCTCGTCCACTTCCTCCTGTGTCAGCTGTCGGGAACAGCCCGGCTGGTCTGCCAGGGCTTGAGGGATTTCCCTGAGAAATTGCTTTAAATTCTCATCAAGCCAAGTGAGCACCCTGCTCATCAATACTCTATTTCCTTTGATTAGGAAGACCTTGACAGTCTTTCTTTCAGTGTCCAAATCTTCAAGAGCAAGCAGGTTTTTATTGCGGCATGTGCCCTTGAGGAATTTTTGCCTTCCTTGTATATAGCGTAGCCCCAGCAGATACTCCCGATAACGAGCCGCCGTTTCGAAATTGAGCGCCTCGACTGCCCTTGCCAATTGGCTGCTAAGCTCCTTCATGGCTTCCTTGTCCCCGGCTTCAATCGCTTGACAAACTGCCTTCAGCCTCTCCCGGTATTCCTCAGAGCTGACCTTCCCGGTGCACACCCCGGCACAGGTGCCCAGTTGCCGGTACAAGCAGCCATTCCGCCCCTTGCCTCGGCCAGGAGCGGAACATTTACGGATTAAGAAGATGTCACTGAGACATTCCACAGCGGTTTCTACCCAATGACGGCTGCTGAAAGGGCCGTAGTATACCCCTCCACCTTCCTCCCTCTCCTGAACAATGTCTACCTTGGGAAAGCTTTCATCAGGTATCCTGATGTAGACATACTTCTGATGATTTTTCATCTGCCTGTTGTAATGAGGCTTGAGTTCCTTAATCAGGCGGCACTCTTCCAGGAGGGCATCCAGCTCTGTATCCACTATCCGGTACTCCCAATCCGCAATACGCAGGATCATTTCCTCCACTTTAGGGTCCCGGCTCTTTTGCTTATAAAAATATTGGGAGACTCGGTTCTTGAGGTTCTTAGCTTTGCCCACATAGATAATATTACCCAAGGAATCGTGCATTAAATAAACTCCCGGCTGCTCCGGCAGATCTTTTAATTTATCCTTTAAGCAGTTGTTATAGTCCATATACCTTTCAACATCCCTACTTCGACTAGGCAGTTTTCAGCATTTGGGGCTTCACATCGGGTCTGGAACTACTAATCTCTTTGCTAATGACTTCCATTAAAGATATAATCTATGTATATCAATCCAAAATATATGATTATAAAGTTATCATCCATCAATACTCTTCGGAGAAAGTAGGTTCATGCTATGTTCGATTCATCCTCTTGGCAGCCCCGCTTCCTCGCCACAGGCGTAGGCAGCCTCCCCTATGCTCAAGCTGAAACAGCTTTAAGCCAGATATGGAAAACCCTCCCCCAAGCACCTCATTGGCCCCAGCTCCCCCAACTGGGCGCAGAAAGCTCCTTTGTGGGACAGTATCTAAAAATCCTGATTGAAACAGGCTGTATTGGCGGATTTGAACAGCCCCGTTTCCAAGTGGACGCCCCGGATTGGACGGAGCGGATGGCTCGTTTTTACGAGTATTATCTGCATGCTGAAGCAGGCGATCCCAATGCCTTGGCTGAATTCGGCTTCACTCCGGAGGGGGGATTGGGGTTCAACGAGTTTTGCGCGATACTTGATCAGCAAGGCACTCAGGAAGCCCTGCTCTTGAAGGGGCAGTTAAGCGGCCCGGTAACCCTGGGAATGCAAATTACGGACCCCAACCGCAAAGCTGCCTATTATGACGACTTCCAACGGGATATCCTGGTTAAATCCCTGCGCTGTCACGCCCGCTGGCAGACGAAGCGCCTGGCTCAGTACGGGCTGCCCGTCCTGATGTCCATCGATGACCCCGGCCTGTATGCTTATGGCGCCTCAACCCACCTGACATTAGATCGAACTATTTTAATCGAGAATATTAATGAAGTGGCCGAAGGAATTCTCGCCGAAGGCGGGATACCCGGGGCTCACGTCTGTGCAGGAATGGATTGGACTCTCCTCTTCGACTCCAGGATCAGGGTCGTCAACTTTGACGCCTATGAATATATGACAAGCATGGCCGTCCTTGCCGAACCTCTCGATCAATTTCTCCAGAATGGGGGCATTCTCTCCTGGGGCATCGTTCCCACGTCAGCCAAAGCCTGGGGAGAATCAGCGGCGAGCCTCCGTGAGCGTCTGGAAACGAACATTAAAGAACTCACCAAAAGAGGAGTCAACGAAGACCGGCTGCGGTCACAAAGCATGCTTACCCCAAGCTGCGGCACCGGTACCTTGGACATGGAGCTGGCGGAAAGAATCTATGCTCTCCTCCAGGAGCTAAGTGCATCCTATGCCGATTAAGAAGAACTCAATGAAAAAATGCCTCTCATTCCCAACCCATTGAATTGAGCTTATTTTCCTTGTAACGAATGAGCCGCACCCAGGTTAGCCTTTCGGAAAACAAATATTCTGGAAATCGAATATACAGCTAAAGCCAACCAAATAAAGCCGAAACTCAAGGCATGAGTCGATGTAAATTCCTCATGATAGACGAACACGCCAAGCAATAGGCTTAACGTAGGTGATAGATATTGAATAAAGCCTATCGTTGTAAAGGGCACATTCTTGGCGGCATGGGCGAACCATAACAAAGGTATGGCGGTCACGATTCCCGCTCCCATGAGCAACAGAAGGGTTGAAGTACCCAAATGACTGATTGTTCCTCCACCGTTTGCCCCTGTGGTCCAAAGATAAATTATGGCAATGGGTGTAACCACGGCGGTTTCTAAAGTCAAGCCGAGTAAGGAGTCCACAGCCACTAACCGTTTCGCCAAACCATATAAAGCAAATGTTGTCGCAAGACCCAGGGAAATCCAGGGAATTTTTCCATACTCCAAAGCAAGGATAAGTACCCCAAGGCATGCCAACACGATGGAGGCAATCTGCCAGCGATCGATCCGTTCCCCCAATACCATAATTCCCATCAAAACAACGATCAGGGGATTAAAATAATAACCAAGGCTTGCTTCCACAACTTTATTGCTGTTTACTGCCCAAATATAGATGTACCAATTGGATGTGACTAACAAGGCGCTTAGCAGCAGTCCCAACGCTTTTGAGCGATCCTGGAGGACACTTCTGATATTACCCCATTGCTTTTTATATACAATTAACAAAACGACAAAAACAAAGGACCATATAATCCGATGAGCTAAAATTTCCCGTGCCGGCACACCTTGTAAAGCTTTCCAATAGATAGGGAGCAGTCCCCAGGCTGTGTAAGCAGCCAAGGCAGACAACACTCCGGTTTTTGACGATTTCTCTTCCATTTTGACCTCACTAAATCGGTTATATCAAAGATAAGGCGTCAGCTCAAAAGCCTGACACTACATTATACACCCTTTTCTTATGAATAAAAACACCTGTGGTGCTAGGCGGAGCTCTCCGTTTAACAACACAGGTGTTTTTATTATATTCTTAAATCTATCAAAGCAGCCCCTAATAAGAGCTTTGTTTTGCTTAAATCCCTTATCCGCAATTCAACTAGTTCATTCAGGACGGGCATTACAACTCCCCTGTCTGCTTCATTGAGACAAACCCCTGATTAGCTCTTCTATGAAGTTGACTGTCTTTTGATAAGCACCCTCAATTCCTGCAACTGTAGAAGATACTCCATTAGCTAATGGCTGCATTTTTCGCCACCGTAATTCCGAACCATACGCATGACGAAACATATGCCTGAATCTCCGGTATTCATCAAGCTCTTCTGCTAATTCGATACTGATGATCGAAGGTCTTATCATCGGAATCTCATAGGCCATCGACTTAAGCAGCTCCCGGTGATAATCTCCCCCACTTGTTGATGCCCCGCCATCAATTACCCGCGAAATTCTTTCAAACATGGATTCAATGCCGGTGTAAAAATGATGAAGATAGGCTGCACAAGAAATCAAGTCTCGATTAGGAATTTCCCCTTGGCTCTTTTCAATATCTTGTGCTATCAACCTAATCTCCCGGCTTAGTTTCATAATGGAGTCCATATCCAGCTGCAAATCGCCAAGCAGCTTACGATACTGAATCATCTTCTTTTCCCCGCCGGTCATAATTTCACACCCTCTCGTTCAATATTCTTTTGCAAGGTTTCCTGTGCATATTCCACTTGCACAAGATCGACTGAAATAGGTGCCGCAATTTTCTCAGCTATCTTGAGTGCTTTGAAGTAATCCTCTTCCCGGAGCCCTTTAATAGCAAGATCAATGTCTGAAGTCAATTCATAGAACTCCGTCGTCAACGAACCAAAAAGATAAACTTCTACATCAGGAAAGACTCTGGGTAATTCCTCAGCGATTTGCTTAGCCTTATCCATAGCCTCATCAAGAAACTTCTCCCGATTTTGGTCTTCTTTCTTAACTCTTTCTTTATGTCCAAGCACATAGCGCGAAATATCCACGGGCATCACCATCCCATAATTTTCCTATTTAAAGAATACCATAACAAAAGCAGATTAACAATACAAAGAGGCTGTTGCTCAATAAACTTCGCAGCTCTTGGCATCAGCCCCTTCTCATTCAGAAAGCTAATTCCTTAAGGTTAATTCCTTAAAAGTTGATTCTTCAAAGCAGTCAATCCGTGGACTTCATTAATAAGGAGATTGTCTTTCATGTGGCCTTTTTCCATGAAGAACATGGATAAAGCCCCAAGACCAACATGGGTCCCTACCGCTACTCCCATTTGCATGATATAGATATCGCCCTTGTAAGCGGTATCTTTTTCAATTTTATGCTTTAAATTTTCTGCATAAGTCATATCAGAGGTATAGCCGATAATAATAAAATCGGTCAGCCCATCGTCAACCCGCCGGGAAAACTCGGAAACATAGTGCTCAAGGACTTTCTTCCGTCCTCTCTCTTTGGCTACAATGGAGCCTTTGCCTTTTTTCATGGTCATAATCGGCTTCAACTTCAACAATTTGCCCACAAAAGCACTGGCATTGCTCAACCTGCCGCTGCGAATCAGATGATCCAAATCATCAACCGAAAGGTAATGCTTCACACTGGTCTTATGGGCCTCATTAAACTCCACAAGCTCGGCAAAGGCGGCCCCCTTCTCTCTCATTCTGGCACTTTTTAAAATTAACCAGCCACTGCCATGGCTCATGCATTTAGAATCCACGACATGAATCCGATCCGTCATCTCCGGATATTCCTCAAAAAAATAGTCCCGTGCTATAACTGCCGACTGATAAGAGCCGCTGGTACCACTGGACATACAAATACAGAGAATAGAACGATGACCTTCTTCAATAGCTCGCTTAAAAATCTTCAGATACTCTGCGGGACTCGGCATTGATGTAGTAGGGGGAGCGTCCAGATCCTCAATAAAGCCATAGAATTCATCGGGTGTAATATCGATGCGATCCCGATAATCCTTATCTTTAATACAAATGGTAAGAGGTGCAATGTCGATCTTGTACTTCTCCAATACTTCCTGTGACAAATCACATGTCGAGTCCGCTAAGATTTTTATCATTTCAATCCCCCAAAAAATTAGTAGCACTTAACCTAATACTCTTTCGTCAAATTATTCAAATTTCCTCCAAAAATAAAAATAATAGTGCAAAATAATACAATTTTAGACAATAAAACAGCCATAGACAATAACTGTCTACAGCTGTGCTCTTAGGCTTAGTTCAGGTTAACAGGTTGTATAAAAACTCTTTCATAAAAGATTCTTATTCAGGACTTTAATAAGTTCTTCTTCCGGCAAGGGCTTGCTTGCTAAATAGCCTTGAATGGCATCACAATCGTATTTAATCAGATACTCTCTTTGTTCGGGTTTCTCCACCCCTTCAGCCACCACTTTTAAGCCCAGCTGATGAGCCATGATGACGATTAAGCCGGTGATATTCTTGCCTTCCGGAGCGGAATGGATGTCATCAATAAATGACTTATCCACTTTTAAGGTCGAAATAGGCAATTGCTTAATATAGTTAAGGGAAGAATACCCCAAGCCAAAATCGTCCAAAGAGATTTTGATATCATTTTCAATCAGCCGGGCCAGAATATCGCTTATTTTAGCATCTAAAAATTCAATCAGCATCGTCTCCGTAATTTCCAGTTCAAGCTTGCTTGGATCAAGGTTATTATCCCTGAGGACTTTTAAGACCTTTTCTACGAAGCTGTCTTCCTGGAGTTGCCTTGCCGAGATATTGACGGACATGGTCAACTCCTGGTAACCCAAATCATGGAGCTTTTTCAAAAAAGCGCAGGCTGTTGCAATGACCCAGTCCCCAATGGGTACGATAAGTCCGGTTTCTTCAGCAACTCCGATAAACTTATTGGGAGGAATAAGCTTATGATCTTTTTCCCAGCGGATCAGGGCCTCTAAACCAAGCACCTTTCCTGTATGGGGTTCCACTTGGGGTTGATAATGGAGAACGAATTCTTCAAATTCTATGGCTTTACGTAAATTGTTTTGAATCTCCGCTTTTTCCACTACGGCTCTTTTCATTTCCATATTAAATACTACATAGTTTCTCTTGCCTAATTCTTTGGCTTTATGCATAGCGGTATCCGCGTTGATCAAAAGGCTTTCATAGCTCTCCCCATCCTGAGGGTAGAAAGTGATACCGATACTGGTTGAGATATAGCAATATTGCTTATAAATGACGAGGGCCGTTTCAAAGAGTTTCATAATTCTTTCTGCGTAGTCGATGGCCTGCTCTTTTTCCTGAATATCCCGGATCAGAATAAGGAATTCATCCCCAGCCAAACGAGCTACCACATGGTTGTCTAGGATCTGGGTCAGATGACGGCTGATTGTGATTAAAAGCTGATCCCCTGTCGGATGGCCAAAGGAATCGTTGATCGCTTTAAAATTATCGATATCGAGGAATAAAACACCAAGAAGAGTACCCTGTTCCTCCGCTTTGAGGATTTCACTTTTAATAATCTCCTGGATCTGAGCCCTGTTGGGGAGCCCCGTAAGGAAGTCATGATAAGCTAAATACTTGATATGCATCTCTTTTTCTTTGATGTCTGTAATATCCCGGTGAGACCCCACCATCCGGTAAGGATTGCCGCCCTGGTCATACAAGGCCTTGCCAAAGGCGCGGATCCATTTATACTCTCCTTCTTTATCCTTAATCCGATAATCGCAGCTGTAACGGGCAGTCTTCTCAATCAGGTGCTCATTCAGCTTCTTTTGAAATTCTACTTTATCGTCGGGATGCATCAGAGCATTCCAATGCTCAACACTGCGGATTTCGTCCCCTTTATATCCCAAAAGGGAGGAATTTTTGGAGTGGTAAACCCGGATATCCCGAATCATATCCCAGTCCCAAATAGCATCGATAGCCGCTTCAAGGACCAATTCCTGGAGCTCCTGAGTCTCCTTCAATTGCCGTTGATTGCTCAGCAGTTCGTCAAATTGCTGTCTCAGCTCTTCCTCCGTGGCTGTAAGCTCCTCATGCATGGCCGATATTTCTTCGTTTTTGATTCTCAGGTTAGTTTCTACCTTGATTCTTTTTTTGATATTGAATAATAAGCCTGCCACCAAAAGGATGAGGAGCAAAAGGACCCCGGTTGTTATATAGACCAGGGAACGATAAGTGTCCACAAAGGAAAAAGGCTTATTAATGACCATGCTGTCCTGAGGGATTAATTTTTCCGGGATATTGAAACGCACCAGCTCATTGTAATTAAAGCCCGTAACAAAGGTGTGCTCCCTGATGATCGGTATTGTATCGGCATCCTGACCCGCCAGGATCTTGAGAGCTTGGTCTGCCGCCTGCTCGCCTTGAACACGCCCGCTCAATAAGCTGCCGCCGGTCACCCCGCTGTCCAGTAGAAACTCATAGAGAGAATAGATGGGCACACTGCTGCTCCGGCTGACTTGGCTGGCTACGTCTTCTGTGGATAATATCAGCCCGGTACTATCCATATTGTAAGAGCCAAGCAACACGATATTGTCATTATCCAGTGCCGACACCTTGTGAAGGATCTCATTGATGGTCGAATAAGCGAGGCTGTGAGCAACCAGCCCGCGGGCTTCTTCCCCATTGATTTTACGGACAGCAGCAAATACATCGTCACCACAGGCCAGACCGCTTTCCGATAGATCGTTTAAAACATAAATATGCTTCACTTGGGGATTGATGGCCAAAGCCAGCCTGATGGTCCCTTCCGAATCGAGAATCTCATAAACCCCGGTGACCCTCTCCTGACCCTGCAATAATTCTTCGGCACTGTTTTCTAAGATACCGCTGAAAACAATGGGAGCATTGGCAAAAATCTCCTCGCGATGAGCCAAGGCAAATTTTAAAGCCATATCGTCGGTGGCTATAATAAGATTCAGCTGTTGGCCGTTATATTTAGCTTGTAAATAGTCAAACTGGTTGTTCAGATTCTCTAAGGTAGGGTACCTTTTCCAATCCAGATATTCCACATAAATCTGCTGCTCCCCGTGACTTGGCAATTTTTGCAGGATTCCATCGGTCTGATCATGGGTCCATTCCAACCCTTGGTGGTAGGAGTTAAGAATCAGGATATGGACCGGCTCCTGGGAAGCATAACCAAACTTAGGTATGATGGAGACACCAAGTAAAAACAGAATAAAAAAGATCGCCTTTAGCCAACCTCTCCGTCTCAAAAATGAATGAAACATCATCTCACCCCCAGCAACCGCCCCAAGACACCCCCTGTTATTTGGTGCAACTCTAACGGTCATTTGCCGCTTTCTCTGAGTTTTGTCTAAATATTCTACTATATTCTCCATTAAATGTCCTAGTTCCTTCTTCTAAGGCAATCTTCCGCCGGTATCCGGAAGATTGCCGCCCCCGAACGGCAGGGGACGGAAGATGAAAAAACCGCCAGATAAAGAACCCGAAGAGATAGTCTTCGGGTTATAGCCTGTTCAGCTGTTAGTGTTTAAAAATTTCGTCCGCAACCACCCCGGTTCCCCCAAAGATGGTCGCTTTTTTTAACGATAGGGGATTTAGATAGTCCAAAACTGTACTCTTGGCGCGGTCCCCCGTTACCAAAATAAGCGGCGTGTTGTTCTTAGCGGAGAGAACGGCCCCGGTCAGAGCATCAGGATAATTTTCGCCGGTAGCCACCGCTATAGCGGAATAAGGAGTTCCCGCCCCAAAGTGTTTGGCTATCTCCAAAGCGGTATCATAACGGTCTTCCCCTTCCAGCCGGGTAATCGTCAGGCCGAGAGCATCCAGCTCAAGATCCACATCAAGGAAAACCACACCGGTACCACCTACAATGATAGCGTTCTTAATCCCCCACCCTGCCAAAACTTTCTTAGTATCCGGTCTTAGCCTGTCTTTTTCCGTAAACAGAATGGGGATCGTTTCTTTCGCCGAATAAGGAGCAATGGCCAGAGCATCGGGGAAATTGCTCTGGGTAGCGATAATAACCGTATCAAAAGGTTTAACCTTTCTGATCTCCTCCCCAATCTTAACTGCAGTGTCGAGCACTTCCGTCCCGCCGATCCGGGTCACTTTATATTTCTCTTTTAACTGATTTTCAATCGTTGGCGAGACTGAAGCACTATTCCCCAGGATAGTAATTGTTTTAGCTCCCAATCGTTGTATTTCCGCACTTACCCGGTTATCCAGCCTGTCGGCGGGGGTGATGAGGATGGGGGCATTCTGGAGGTAGGCAAAGCTTGAACCAACCAGAGCGTCAGGAAAATTATTGCCGTTGACCAGCACAAGATGCTCTGCTTTTTGCCATCCCTTCTTGCTGATGGCAATGGCTGTTTCATAACGGTCATCACCTGCAAGGCGCTCTGTCTCGCCAACTTCCAGCTGTGCCGTTGTCCCGGCGGGATGGCTCCCTGTGTTGGGGGCCATCACCAGCTTGCTGCCCTCTTCTTCAAAACGGCCAATATATAAAAGGCCCTCTTCGCTTTTGCCTTGGATATACTTGGCCCCTACGGCCACGAATTGATCTCCTTTGGGCACAAGGCTCAATAAATAACGATTGCGGCTTCCTTCATCTTCTTTATCCCAAAGCCGTACCCCATGAGAATCATAGCGCAGAGCGATGATCTTTTTCGCTCCCGGCATATAGCTGTCCCCCACCACCGTGTAAGAGCCGGCCTGATCTTGCGCAACACCGAAGAAACGGGTATAGGCTTGGTTTACATAGGTGTCATGCCATTCTTCCCAGCCCAGAGCATCAAATTTGTAAATCCTGCCATCTTCATTCATATTGCTGCTGCCATCAGCTTTGCGCTCAAGATATATACCTTTGCCCACGACGATGAAGCCCTGATCATGGGTGACCTTGATATCCTGAAGCCCGTTGCCGGCAGAATGCACCAAGCGCTGATAGCTGGGATCGGTTAAATCCACGGAAGTCGCCCAAGCAATACTCATATTCTTATGGATCTTAACCACGATCCCTTTAAGCAGGCATGGCCCTGTATCCTTCATATCCTGATCATTACTGCCGCTGTAGCCCACAGCCACCACACTGCCATCGGCAAGCAGAACCAGATCATTGAAGCCGTCGCTGGAGGAGCCGCCATAGCTGTAAGCTCCTATAAATTTCCCGTCACGTTGATAACGGGCATAGACAGCATCACTATTTCCCTGAGCAAGACCGGCCAGATCTCCATCCTTTGATTCAGCCTCTCCTACGACAATGAAATCCCCTTCCGGAGTTTCCACCACCCCATTAAAGCTGTCACTCAGGCTGCCGCCAAAATCCCTGAACCATTCTACCTCCCCCAGGGAGCTAAACTTGACGATAATGGCGTCATTATTAGAAATATCCTGTCCCTCTTCCCGAACTTTTTTGCGGGAATTCTCCATATCCATATCGATGGAAGAGCTTGAGCCGACCGCTATGTATCCGCCATCCTTGGTTTGTTTCACACTTTGAAAACTATCAACAGAGCGGCCGCCGAAAGTTTTGACCCACTGAACCTCAGCATTCGCTGAAAACTTCACAATCACTGCATCAGAATACCTTTTGTTCAATCCCGCCATATCTCCGTTGTTGGAGCTGCTATGGCCTACTACCACATAGCCTCCATCATGAGTGTTATCCACTCCATTGAAGACTTCCCAGTCCGAACCCCCGAAGTATTGAATCATCGGGCCGGCTGACGCCAAAGTAACCGAAGGAATCAACAATGCGATAGCTGTTGCTAAAAAGAGCATGGTCACACAGGTTTTCAGACTCATCGGCCTCAATTGACAATCGTTCATCATTATCGTTCCCCCTCTGTCCTCTGTCTGTCTTATATAAAATTTACCATAGTTTGGGCTTTTTGTTTCTTAAATAAAAATAAACAAAAACTTACTCTTTTCTTAAGTTTTGGAGTAAGTCTTTGTTTTATAATGACGTTTTAGCTTGTTTAAATCTGACATTATTTTTTAAAGTTTTTTTTACAGGGTTTCTCTCTCCTTCGAAAGAGAGACGAAAAGCTGGTTCTCCAGGATTTTGCTTTACACCGGTCGCTGAATAAGCTACGCGGACAAAACTAACGCGAAAAGCTCTCCGCTCTGTCGGGTACCCGGCTAAATCGGCTCCTGCCTCATAGCCGGTTGGAAACGTCCTGTTTCCAACCCGACTCCGCTGCGTGCTTTTCGCGAAGTTTTGTTTCCGCTCGCTTAAATTCGCTCCCTTTTGTAAAGCAAAATCCTTGGGCTGCTTTTTCCGTCCTTACCAGCACCGCTTGCAGCATAGCCGGCTTCCCTGAAACGAACCTGAAAAAGCCACCCCTCAAGCGTAGCTTTACGCACAATAGGGAACGGCTTTAGCGGAGGAGCGGTCAGGTGAACGTGGCTTTCTTAACGTAGCGCAGCCACGGTTCACATCAGGTATTACCCCAAGGTTTGGCGTCGAAAGTGTCCAGTGGACAGTTTCGCTCAAAGCGGCGCGCCCCAAAGATTACTTATCCGCTGCAGATGCTGTTAAGAAAGCGAGTAAGCCAGCTCTGGAGCTATAGAGTACGTGAGCTCCGATGGAGAAAGCCTCCGGTGGAGGGTTTCAGGAGCTCACGCCCGAAGGTTCGTTGGGCGTAAAGCTACACGACCCAAGGCTTTTATAGTAGTCCTAACTCACTTCATTGATTAACGCTTCGAATCCCGGCAGAGCCTTCTCGATGGTCTCATAAGCCACACAATAAGCAATCCGCGCATATCCCGGGCAGGCAAAGGAAGTGCCCGGAACGATGAGGATATTTTTACTCTTGGCCAGGGTGCAAAACTCAAGATCACTCTCCAGCGGTGTCTTAATGAATAAGTAAAAAGCCCCCTCGGGTTTAATGCACTGATAACCGTAAGATACAAGGGCATTATAGAGGAGCTCCCGGTTCCGGTTGTAGCCCTCAAGATCAACCTGGGCCTCAAGGCATTTAGCGATTACTCTCTGGAAAAGGGAGGGCGCATTGACAAAGCCGAGAATGCGATTGGCTATATTCGCGGCGGCGATTAAGTTCTCATAATCTGCGGCCTCCCGGGGAATCACCAGATAACCGATTCGCTCTCCCGGCAAGGAGAGGGATTTGCTGTAGGAATAGCCGACGATGGTATTTTCATAATACTTGGTCAGATAGGGCACTTCCACCTGGTCATAGGCCAGCTCCCGATAGGGCTCATCTCCGATCAGATAGATCGCTGTGCCATACTCCTCCTGCTTGGCCCTGAGAATATCCGCCAGCGAAGCTATGGTCTCCGCTGAATAAACCACACCTGTGGGGTTGTTGGGAGAATTGATCAGAACAGCTTTGGTCCTTGGGGTAATCTTCTCTTTAAACTCCTCTAAATTAGGTTGAAAATCCTTGGTATTGGGTGAAACCACGATCAGCTGCCCTTGATAGTTTTGAACATAGTTGCGGTACTCGCCAAAAAAAGGAGCAAAGGTAAGCACCTCGTCCTCCGGGTTGAGCAGGGTTTTAAATATCACATTTAAGCCTCCGGCGGCGCCTACCGTCATGAGAATATCATCAGCCGCAAACCCTGTGGCGAATCGTTGGTTAAGAGAAGCAGCGATGGCCCCCCGCACATCTTCAAAACCGGAATTATTCATATAGCCGTGAACGGTTGTGGAATTCTCTTCATTTAAAATGTCCATAATAGCCTGCTTTACTTCAGCAGGCGGCTCCACATTAGGATTGCCCAAACTAAAATCATAGACATTGTCAGCTCCGTACAGAGCGGCCAAGCGTTTTCCTTCTTCAAACATCGCCCGAATAATCGAGGAACTGTTAACCTGCTGTTGCATGGTCCTGGAAATCATGCCATCCCCTCTTCTTTCATCTTAGCTTATTATGTTTTATCATAGCACCAACTGCAAACTCTCTGCAATGATCACCCTGAAAGCTTTTACATATCGGTTTCTTCATATGTTTAAATCCAGTGTTGAAAAGAATATAAAAAAGAAAACTTGTATAGGCTAACAAATGCATCAGGATTGTGCAGCAGTTCCCTCAATCCGTAAGGATCCTTAAGCTCACGCCAGCCAAGACCGGCTTAGCAAAGATTATGGGGACTGAACCATTTTGACTTCCGGCAGAAAAGCCTATAGAATAGTCAAAGTGACAACTCTATTATATTTATAAGGTTGTCACCAAAAATACAATCCCTATGAAGAGGAGGTTGATTATGGGAGTAAAAATTGAAGTCAATAACCTCATCAAAGTTTTTAGCCCCCAGCCACAAAAAGCCTTGGAGCTTTTGGCCAAAGGCTTGAGCAAGGAGCAGATTCTAAGCGAGACCGGCCTGACCGTCGGTGTAAATAATGTCAGCTTTACCGTTAACGAAGGAGAAATATTCGTGATCATGGGCCTTTCCGGCAGCGGTAAATCCACCATTCTCCGCTGTCTCAACCGCTTAATCGAACCCAGTGCCGGCTCTATCCTTATCGATGGCGTGGATATTACCCAATTAAAACCCCCAGAGCTGAGGCAAACCAGACAGAAAAAGTTAGGTATGGTCTTCCAGCAATTTGCCCTCCTTCCCCATCGCACAGTTCTGCAAAATACTGTCTTCGGCCTGGAGATTCAAGGCGCCGACAGGGCCGCTCGTGAGCAAAAGGCCCGGGATTGTCTGGCCATGGTGGGATTGGCAGGTTGGGAAAGCTCTTACCCTGATGAATTGAGCGGCGGCATGAAGCAACGGGTCGGCCTGGCCCGGGCTTTGGCCAACGATCCGGATATTTTGCTCATGGATGAAGCTTTCAGCGCTTTGGATCCCTTGATTCGGGAAGAAATGCAGGATGAGCTGCTTAATCTTCAGCAAAAGATGAATAAGACCATTGTCTTTATCACCCATGACCTGAACGAAGCTCTGAAAATCGGCGACCAGATCGCCTTTGTCCGCGACGGCTCCCTGGTCCAAGTGGGTACGGCTGAAGACATTGTCGGCAGCCCTGCTGATGATTATGTGGCCAAATTCGCCCGTGGTGTGGATCTCACTAAGATTCTCACCTTGAAGGATATTATGAAACGCCCTCACCCTGTGGTACAGCTTAAAGACGGTCCCAATGTAGCCCTTCAGGTTATGAAAGATCATGGTCTGTCCAGCGTTTTCGTCGTAGACAGGAGCAAGCGTTTACACGGACTTATTAATGCGGATTTGGCCATTGAAGCCCGTCAGAAAGGTGTCCATAACCTTCAGGAAGTCCAGCTGACTGAAGTTCCTGCTCTTCAGGGCAATGTCCTCGTTCAGGATATTCTTCCGGTCATCGCCAACACCAAGGTCCCACTGGCTGTAGTTGATGAAGAAGAGCATCTGATCGGCATCATTGTTCGCGGCGTCGTGCTTGCCGCCTTAGCGGAAGCCGGAAACTCAGCAGATAAAACAGGAGGTGAAACCTAATGACGAAAATTCCTTTGGGGGAGTGGGTTAATCAGGGTGTCGATACCCTTCTCTTCTATTTTGGCAGTGCCTTCGATACCTTTACCAATTCGGTAACCTCAATGACCGATGCCATGAGGGACGGGCTGGACATCGTGCCCTGGTTTATCCTCATCCTACTCTTCGCAGCCTTAGCATGGCGGGCCAAAGGATGGCGCCTGGCTTTAGGAACTATTGTCGGCCTCTGTCTGATCTATAATTTAGAGTTATGGCCGGCTTTTCTCGATACCCTTATCCTGGTCCTGCTCGCCTCCCTTGTCTCCTTAGTAATCGGCATTCCCTTAGGGATACTGGGAGCACGGCACAATGGTTTTCATAGAGTCCTCTCCCCTATCCTGGATTTCATGCAAACCATGCCTTCCTTCGTCTACCTCATTCCCGCTTTGATGTTCTTTAGCTTAGGAACGGTATCGGCGATTTTTGCCACCGTTATCTTTGCTATGCCACCCGTCATCCGCTTAACGGCTTTGGGAATTCGTCAGGTTCCCGCCGATCTGGTGGAGGTAGGAGAGGCCTTTGGCTCGAATTCCCGGCAAATGCTCTGGAAAATTCAATTGCCCTTAGCTTTGCCCACCATCATGGCCGGCATCAATCAAACCATGATGCTCTCCTTATCCATGGTGGTTATCTCCGCCATGATCGGAGCTCAGGGCCTGGGAGCCGGGGTACTGGCAGGGATTTCGGGAATGGATATCGGCAAAGGATTCGAGTATGGCTTAGCAGTGGTTATCCTGGCCATGATCCTTGACCGTCTCAGCCAAGGAGCCTTGCGAAACTCCCGGGTAGCTAAGAAAGTATAGAGAAGTATAGAGAAAGAAAAACAGAAAATTATTAAAAGATATAAAGGATGATTCAATGAAATTACAAAAATCCTGGCCTAAAGCCCTCCTTTGGGCGCTGACAGCTATGCTCGCCATTGGGCTGACCGGCTGTGGAGCAACTTCCGGCGGCCCATCAGGCAATAAAAAGGCCAACGGCGACAAAACTGTCAATATTGGCTATGTTAACTGGGCGGAAGCCGTAGCCGTCAGCAACCTCTGGAAAGTTATCCTGGAGGAACAAGATTATAAAGTAAAGATGACCAGCCTCGATGCGGCTCCCCTCTTTGTGGGACTCTCCGCAGGAAATTTAGATATCTTTATGGACAGCTGGCTCCCTACTACTCATCGGATTTTCTGGGATAAATACAAAAACAAGCTGGATGATTATGGTGTATGGTATACCGACGAAGCAAAAATCGGCCTTGTCGTGCCTGAGTATGTGGAGATCAGCTCCATCGAAGAATTGAACGCCCACAAAGACAGACTCAGCGGCAGAATTACGGGTATTGATCCCGGCGCCGGAATTATGAAAGCCACTGAAACTGCTATAGACAGCTATAACCTGGATTTTAATCTGATCCAAAGTTCTGAAGCCGCTATGCTGGCTGCTTTGGATAAAGCCTATCGCAACCAAGAATGGATTGCCGTTACCGGTTGGAGCCCTCACTGGAAATTCGCCAAATACGAATTAAAATACCTTGAAGATCCAAAGGGCAGCTATGGCCAGTCTGAACAGATTCACACTTTGGCCAACAAAGAGTTTACCCAAGCTCATCCCGAAGTCGCGGCAATGCTCAAGAAATTTAGGCTCGATGATCGACAGATCGGTACCTTGGAGGGCTATATCAACGAGGGTATGAAACCTGAAGAAGCGGCCCAAAAATGGATCGCTGAGAATCGGGACCTTGTGGACAGCTGGCTCAAATAGCAAATTTAAAAACCCCCTGTGGCATCCCATCCAGTGCAGTGCAATGCGCCGGGATAGCCCAGGGGGTTTTAACTAGCTAATATTCATGGTTTTCCACTGTAGTTTAACCTCGTTCAATTGGGACGATCCGGTTTTACACCCGGTTGAGGCGGCTGGCCTTTCGTATCGCCAAAGTTGCCCCCTTTGCCGCCTCCCATGCCGCCCCCGCCATTAGAGGTGGATACTGAAGATAGAGTCACCGTTTCCACAAGAGGTCCGGCAGCCAAAGTATAGGTCCCCCCTTGGACAAGATCCGGAGAACTGAGCTGAACTGAGGTAAATTCCTTATTTGCCGTCCACTTCAATATGACCTTATCATTGACATCGGTTAAGGTTACCTCACTTCCTGCTGCCACAGAGGCGGGAAGATTATAAAGCAAGGAATATTGACCGGACTCTTCAGAAAACCCTTGAGCCATCCCGCTGCTCCCTGTGGCCATCAGCACTCCGCCGCTAATCGTGGCTGTTCCGTCATAATCCAGGGCAGCGTTGCCATTATTGACAGGACCGCTTACAGTAATCGTTCCTCCCTCGACGAACAGGCTGCCGTTGGAATCCAGGCCATCACCGGCGGCATCGACTTTAATCTCACCGCCGCTGATCCGCAAATAGTGATCTGTGCTTACCTGAGTAAAGTTGTTCTGTCCAGGCCGGCCCAAAGCTAAACCGTCGTTGCCCCCGGCTACGTTCAGGCCGTCGTCACGGGCAGTAACTTCAATGATACCGCCTGTGATGGTTATGGTATTTCCTTCAATGCCCTCATAGCTTTTAGCCACCAGGAGAATTCCCCCGGTGATGGTCAAATCAGCGTCGGCATGAAGCCCATCATCTCCGGAACTGATAGCGTAAGTGCCCCCGGTAATGACCAGCTTGCCATTGCTGTGCAGGGCATCGTCGGAAGAATCGATATCAAAACTTCCTTCATTAAGAATCATCTCTCTACCGGCTTTAAATCCTTTGGCGCCGGGAGTATCCTCGACCGTTGCGGTTTCACTTGCTGTTTCAGGTGAGGCACCAGTGATGTTCTCAGGATTTCCCGGAGGCCCGCCCCACATGCCCCAGCCCTCCCGTTCATTGCCCTGGGAATCCGTACTGGCATTTTCACTGCCCCCGCCGGTCAGGATCTTGAAAGTACCGCCGTCGGTCTGGAGAAGGGTTTCGGCTTGGAAGGCATCTCCTTGGGTCTCAATGGCAAAGGTGCCGCCGGCGATATAGACAAACCCTCTGGTCTCATCCTCCGTGTTATCTGATTGAACAGCATCTCCTTGAGTCTTCAAGGCAAATATGCCATCTTTGATTTTGACACAATCCTTGCCATGCAATCCTTGGCCTTGAGCGGTCACGGAGAGCTTGCTGCCGGTGATGACCAGATCATCCTTGGAGACAATCCCATGTTTATAATTACCGATGACACTCAGGGAGCCGCCTCCATTAATGGTGAGATCAGCCTTGCTGTAAATCACCCCATCCACATTGACCTCATCCTTTTGCACATACTCCGTGCCATCGCTCAGGGTATTTTGGCTGTCTGTGGCCAGGGTTATAAACACTTTGTCTGCTTCCTTAATATACAAAGCCGCATGATCCTCATTGTGGATACTTACTCCCCGCAAGACCAGCTGGATTTTATCCGTGTCTGGCGCATCGACAATGATTTGCCCATCAAGCAAGGATCCGGACAAAACATACGTCCCCTCCTGTGCAATGATCACGGTATCCCCCTCAGCCTCGGCACCTGAACCCGTTACCTCAATGCCGCTATCACTTAAAGTAATTTGGGTGGCCGTCCCCTCGTCAAAACCCACGTCCAAATCACGAGCCGAAAAACTAAGGTCAAATTCCGCTGACGAAGTTACCGGGGAGGAGATGACCACAGAGGCATCACCCATTTCCTGTTGGCTTCCGGCCTTGCTGCAGCCTGTGAGCCCCAAGGTCAAGACCAGGAAAAGGGAGAGCACTGTGTATCCCTTTGACCTTTTTTTCTTCATTATAGTTCCTCCTTACGCACACTGACCCTGCCGCAGAGTATCTCCAGATTGCCGTTGCGGCAGCGAAGTTCGTTAATTAGTTCTCGTTCTTTGTTCATATCTTTCAATAGGATTCGGTAATCCAATTTAAAGAGGCTTCCCATATTGGTGGTTTTAACCTGGACTAAATCCCACTTGCTCAGATACTGCTCAAAAAGATCATCAAAAACTCCAGAGTAATCCAACCCTTCAGGAATCGTAATCCGTAAGGTTTTCTCAGCCTTTTTCTGTTCGCCAAACCCCACCCGATCCAGCAAAAGATTGGTTAAGCCAAGTATCAATGTAAACATAACGGCAATTCCCAGGAATCCCATACCCGTGGCCAAACCGATGGCCATAGCCAGGAAAATACTGCTGATTTCCTTAGCAGAACCGGGAATGGAACGGAAACGAACCAGGCTGAACGCTCCCATAACGGCAAGACCGGCTCCCAGGTTTCCGTTGACCAGCATGATAACCAGCTGAACGATTGCCGGCAATGTGGCTAAAGTAGCCACGAAGCTTTTGCTATAAGAATAAGCGTTGCGATACATATAGAAACAAGCAATAATAATCCCCAGTAAGAGGGAGACCCCTGTGCAAAGCAAAAAAGATTGCCAGGGAAAAGCCGTTGCAGCGGCCTCTATATTCAATATACTTTGAAAAATACTGTCAGGCAATGATTTTTCCCCCTTTATTTAATAGTTGACCTGCTGACGCATTCAGATAAGCCTTGCCGTATTTGGAGAAAGAGCTTGGGTAGATCGCCAGTTCATCCAAAACGTGCGCAAGCCACAGAGGCATGGCACCGGCGATCTTGATCTCCATAAGCCGCTGTCCCGGAGCCAGCAAGGAGCGCCCCCAAGATCCCAGGCTTAAATCAAGCTCATCTTGACGCCAGAGAATATCTTGATCGAAGGTAATTCTTAGTCCGGGATCCTCAATACCGGAAAGAGCAAGGCGATCATAGGAGATATACATGGCAGGACTAATCTCCCCATAGAACTTGAGGAACCAGTCGATTTCATTCGTGATCTGACTGGCGTTGCGGACCGATTTTCTATGGTAGAGATAATCCACCGCCTCTTCCAGAGGCATTACCGTTCGTCGCTTATAGACCACACCCTGGAACTTTTTCTTAAGTTCTACAAAAACCTGATCATGACCATGGGGAGTACCATAACTTCTTAGTCTTAGTTTTTCTTTATAGAGAGGCTTCTCCAGGGACGCGGAAATCAAGTGATAATCCGGGGTATCAAAGTAGATCGTGTTAATCATGCTTTGCTTGAACTTATCCTCTTTGACTTTTCCTTCCGCTCTTTTGAGTAGGTGTCTATACTGCTCTTCATTCAGCATATATTTCTTTTCATAGCGTTTAAAAACGGATTGATAGGTGCTCATCTATTTGCCCTCCCAATTTCTTATTTAACTTAACTTTACAATGTCTTAACGGTAGCTTTACCATTGCTATGGTTAAAGTTTACCTGCTGAACCTTAAACTCACTTTAAAGCTTCCGCACTTCAGAGAAGTTCATCAAAAACTTACCTTCATAAAAAAAAGAACCACGAATCTGTCCTAAGCACAGACTCGTGGTTCTGATTATAAACCTATCTTCTGATTATAAACTTATCTTAATAGTCTTCCCGGAGGCCAAACTCGGCATCTTCCACCCACTCCTCCGAGCGGCTGAGCAAAGCGATCAATTGTTCCAGAATGGCATAGTGCTCCTTTTCCTGGACAATCAAATAATCAAACAAAGCCTTGGTCTCACCATCTGCTGCTTCAGCAGAGCATTTTTGATAGAGCAAGATGCTTTCCTTTTCATTGTCCAGGGCAGCCCGATAGACATCGATCTGACTGGGAATTTCCTTAATCTCGTTTTTAATCCTGTCTTTATCATTGAAGACGTTTTTGGCCGTGGCTAGGGTCTCATTCGGTTCCAGGGTATAGTTCAGGTTCTTGGCCTTCTTCTCTAAGATGTGAGCATGCATTTTTTCATCATCGGCCAGCATTAAGAAAATCGCTCTTAAGCTGTTTCCTTGATTAATCTCTGCTTGCTCCCGGTAATAGCGTTCTCCATCCAGCTCCATTTTAATTGCAAATTCTAAAGCATTCACTGCAATCCCTCCTGTTCAATGAGTTAGCTTATGTTAGCTTATTCTTGTCCACCCAAATGACATAAGACTCCATAAATTTCTGTAAAAACCCGCGGGTCCTCTCACTGGTAAGATTACCGTTTTCATCAAAAACAGTGGCGATATTGCCCAGATAAGCTTCCGGGGCCTGCATCGTCGGCACATTTAAGCAGGAGAGGGTTTGGCGGAGGTGATGGTTCGCCCCAAAGCCGCCGATTGCACCCGGCGAAGCTGTCAGGACCGCTCCGGGTTTGCCTCCCCATACACTCTTACTGGGCGGCCTGGACCCTACATCAAGTGCATTCTTAAGAACCGCAGGCACCGACCGGTTATACTCGGGGCTCACAAAGAGAACGGCATCGCAGCTTTTCATCTTTTCACGAAAGACAGTCCAGGCTTCCGGAAGGTAGCCCGGCTCGTCAAGATCCTGATTGTATAGAGCCAGCTCACCGATCTCCACGTTTTCCAGCTCAAGGGATTCCGGGGCCACTTCCTTAAGGGCCTTGCTCAGCTTCAGGCAAAAAGAATCCTTGCGTAAGCTTCCCACCAGAACGCCGACCTTTATTCGACTCATAAATCATCACCTCATTTTAAGTTTTCTTGCCAAGGGAATACTTTATATTTGGCTAATTATAACATATAATTCACTCTTTAGCTTTCCTTGACCTAAATATATTTACTGTTAACCCAGCAACAGGAGAGCTTGGGTTGACATGCGACACTGGTGACGTATTTAAACTGTTCTTCCTGTTTCAGAACCCATGGGCCACTAGTTCTGATCTATAGTTTAAATGATTACCATAAAACTTATGCCCTGCTCCCGCTGCTCCACAGTAATCTTGCCGTGGTGAGTAGTCACTATAGCCTGAGCTACGGAGAGCCCGATTCCGTAACCGCCGCTTTCCCGGGAACGGGATGTCTCACCGCGGGCAAAGCGATCAAAAAGACGGTTAAGATCCCCTTCAGGCAAGGTATCACAAGTGTTATATACTTCTAAGCAGGTGGTTTTACCCCGTTTCTTCAAGGAAACTTTTAATTGTCCATGTTCAGCAGCATATTTTACCCCATTATCCACCAGGATAGTCACTAAATAACGCAGGCTGCTCTCTTCTCCTTTAATCAGCAGACCCGGTTGAATGTCCAGCACAAATTCCAGTCCCTTTTTCTCCCCAAGAGCCGTGAAGCTCCCGGCCGTTTCCTCGACAAGATCGCTGAAGGACAAATTTTCGAAGGTTAACTCCACTTTCCCTTCATCCATTTTAGCCAGGGTGAGAAGGTTCTTCACCAGTTCGTCCAGCCGTTTCACCTGGTGCTGAATGCTTTGTGTCCACTCATTTTTGCCGTTGGTCAGCTCTAAAACTTCACTGTTGGCGGCAATGATGGCCAAAGGAGTCTTGATTTCATGACCGGCATCGGTGATGAACTGCTTTTGCCTCTCCATATTTTCAATAACCGGCCGTATGGCCCTTCTCGATAAGGCGGAGACCAGCACAAAGAGGATCAATAAGCTAATCAGCGCAATACCGATAGAATTCCAGAGAAAGTCTTTGCTGGTATTGATCTGCCTGCTGCAATCCATAAGGATCAACAAATTGCCATAATCTTTTTCGGCAATCAAGTAGCGGTACTGTCCCCAATAACCTTTAACCCGTCCCTCCTTCAACAGCTTTTGGGCATAGTCCATGGCCTCAGTGGAGGAAACACCGGCAATATGGCTGGTGTCGATCTCGGTAATGGATTGGTCCTTATTGGTCCGAATCAGGAAATAACGGGTTTCAAAGGGAGTTTCCTCCGTCATCCGAAGACCGCTGCGGGGTTCCCGGCGGGGCGGCTCGCCATGAC
This sequence comes from Desulfitobacterium chlororespirans DSM 11544, assembly GCF_900143285.1. Classification (NCBI taxonomy): domain Bacteria; kingdom Bacillati; phylum Bacillota; class Clostridia; order Eubacteriales; family Desulfitobacteriaceae; genus Desulfitobacterium; species Desulfitobacterium chlororespirans. Next base: position 205,792 of record NZ_FRDN01000008.1, on the reverse strand, counting down.
CCAAGGGGGGAAACCGCCCCTCATTCTCGGCCAGGGTTGCCAATAGACCATCGGCATTTTGCGTAATATGCCCAACATTAACCAGATTAAGGGAACCGAGGACAACCACCATGACAACCAATAGGGAAAGCATGGCAATGGCGATAAAGCGCTTTTGCAGATTTTTAACCATGACTGTCCTCCAAGGTATACCCTAAACCGCGGGAGGCTTTAATCGTTACAGTGGAGCCTAAGGTCGTTAGTTTCTTGCGCAGATAGGATATATAGACCCATACTACATTGATTTCCGCTTCCGCATCAAAGCCCCAGATTCGTTCCATAAACTGTTCCGTGGAGATCAGTCGGTTGGGGCTGCTCATCATCATTTCCATCATCTGATACTCTTTGTTGCCCAACCGTATGGAACCTTTCTCACCGGATAATTCATAGTTTGTCCGATCCAGCTTTAAATTGCCTACGGTGAGAAGATTGGGGGCAAATTCCGTCTTGCGCCGGGTGATGGCCCGAATCCGCGCTAATAATTCTCCCATGGCAAATGGCTTGGTCAGGTAATCATCTGCCCCATGATCCAAACCTTCAATCCGGTCCTCGATCTCCCCTTTAGCTGTGAGCATTAAGATCGGGGTGGAAATTCCTTTTTCCCGCAGCTTGGCGAGAACCTCCAGACCATTCATCTGAGGCATCATGATATCCAGAAGGATGCCGTCATAGTTCCCGGCCAAAGCCCAGTCCAGAGCATCCGTCCCATTATCCACCGCATCCACAGAATAATTATTGTGCTTGAGAATAGCTGTTAAAGCATTGGCCAGTTCCAGCTCATCCTCTGCTAATAATAATCTCATCATACCCCTCCCTTTTTTCATGGGATCGGCCAGAGTCTTTTTCAATTATTCTATCCTGTTCAGCTTAAAACTACTTTAAAAACGGGAGCTAACCAAGGAACCCCAGATGCTCCAACAGAATCTTAAGCCCCATCAGAATCAGAATCACACCGCCGGCCAGCTCCGCTCTGGCCTTATAACATTCTCCGAAAACATTGCCGATCTTAACTCCCAGGAAGGAAAAAACAAAGGTGGTCACACCAATCATCGAAACGGCAGGCACAATATCCACATGCAAAAAGGCAAAGGTAATGCCAATCGCCAGAGCATCAATGCTGGTGGCTAAAGACAGAGTGACCATCTCCTTAAGGCTAAACCGGTCCTCAATGATTTCACAGGGTCCTCTGGATTCCTTGATCATCTTCAAGCCAATGAGAGAAAGCAGGATAAAGGCAATCCAATGATCGACGGCCGTAATATAGGACTCAAACCGTATTCCCAACAAAAAACCGAGCAGAGGCATCAACGCCTGAAATCCTCCGAAAAAGACTCCTGTGATCCACGCTGTCTTATAGCTCATCCGCCGCAAGGATAAACCTTTGCTGATGGCTACGGCGAAAGCATCCATGGAAAGCCCCACAGCGATTAAGAGTAACTCCAGATTTCCCATTATCATACTCCTTACTTCAACTTAATTTTATAGTTCCCCGGATTGCCGTGAATTTTACTTACAAAATCCACCGGAATTAAAACAAGACCCACGGGTAGCTTTAAGAACTACCCATGAGTCTTGTCTTTTAAGACAAGCCAGACCTAAGCGGTCATTATGTTGACTTGCCACATAGCCATAACTATGCTGACTACTCCCCCATGGAAACCTCATATCGTCAATATTATACCATCAATCCGTTAATATTCAATCTGTTTTTCCCCTCTGCTCCATAATATTCCCTTTTAAGTCAAAGTGACAGCCACAAAATAATACCCTATAATGGTAATTACACAAGGAGGAGGATTTCATGCGGTATGGCAGGCCCCAAGTGCGAAGCACCCGCTCTCCGCTAACTGAAGAAGAAAAACTGAATAAGCCCAAGGTCACCAAAGCCTTTCTGCGGCGGATTTTAAGCTATCTCCTGCCCTACTGGCCGCGACTCGCCCTGGTATTCGCGGCGATCATTCTTTCATCTCTTCTCGGGCTCCTTCCCCCTTTATTGTCCGGACGTATTATTGACGACGGACTGCTCGGCAGAGACTTCCCCCTTTTGGTCCAGTTGATCCTGCTTTCTTTTATCGTTTTGATCATTGCCAACCTGATTAATGTCCTGGAGAACTACCTGACTACCTGGGTCGCTCAACATATCATCTACGATATGAAAAATCAGATGTATGACCATTTACAGCAAATGTCTCACCGTTTTTTCACGAACAATCATCAAGGAGATATCATTACCCGCATGACCACGGATATTAACGGCGTGCAAAGCGTCATTGTGGGTACTTTAACCAGACTTGTCAGCAATACCATTATCCTCGTGACAACTTTTGCTGCCCTTGTCCAAAAGAACTGGCTTCTGGCTTTGATCAGCATGATCATCGTCCCTTTGTTCATTCTCCCCACTAATCAAGTGGGCAATCGCCGCTGGTCCCTGACCATGGCTAAGCAGGAGCAAACAGATGCCTCCAATCAACTGTTTAATGAAACCTTAAGTGTCAGCGGTCAACTGTTGGTTAAATTATTTACCCGTGAGAGCAAGGAGTATGCGAAATTTGAGAAGATCAACCGGGAGATCACCCGTTTAAGCATCCGGGAAATTCTCGTGGGCCGCTGGTTCCGGGTCATCTTCGATACCTTCACCAATATGGGACCCATGATCATCTACTTAGCCGGCGGCTTCCTCATGATCAAGATGGGCTCAGACCTGACTGTAGGGGATATTACCGTGGTCGTCGCCTTGCTGGGACGTCTCTATCTTCCTGTAAATGTCCTTTTAACCATTCAGGTGGATATCATCCGTTCTCTGGCCTTATTCTCCAGAATCTTTGAATATTTTGATATCCCTGTTGAAATTAAAAACTCGCCCCAGGCTATCGCCCCCAAGGAGTGTGCCGGAAAAATCGTCTTTGAGCAGGTTTCCTTTCATTATGAGGGAAAACCCGTCCTGAAGAATATCAATCTGACCATCGAAAAAGGGAAATCTGTGGCTATTGTGGGGCCTTCGGGTACAGGAAAAACCACCTTGATCAACCTCATCCCTCGTTTATATGATGTGACCGGGGGCAGAGTCCTTCTGGACGGGCAGGATGTTCGGGACCTTGACCTGAACTTTCTGCGCCAAAACATCGGCATGGTTTCACAGGACACCTATCTCTTCAACGGAACCATTCGCGAGAACCTCCACTATGCCAATGAGCATGCCCAAGAAGAGAATTTGATTAGAGTGTGTCAGGAAGCAAATATCTATGATTTTATCCGTACCCTGCCTGACGGTTTTGACACGTTGGTCGGCAACCGGGGGTTAAAACTGTCCGGCGGCGAAAAGCAGCGTCTTGCCATCGCCCGGGTTCTCCTCAAAGACCCCAAAGTACTGATCATGGATGAAGCCACTTCTTCTTTGGATTCCCTCAGCGAATCCCTGATCCAGGAAGCTATCGAACCCATACTTAAAGGCCGAACCAGTGTTATTATCGCCCACCGGCTTTCCACGATTATGGCCGTGGATGACATTATCGTCTTACAAGAGGGGGAAATCGTCCAACAAGGGACCCATTGGGAGCTGCTCAAAGAGGACGGACTCTACAAATTGCTCTATGAGACCCAGTTTAAAATGGCCCTGGAGGATCTGGAGCACCGTTAGTGCAAAAAACACCCTCAAGCTTTGCCGTAAAGTCTTGAGGGTGCCTTTATGTCGCATATTAAGCTTGGGGAGTCAACGTCCGTTTTAAGAACTCCCGGGTCCGCTCCTGTGTGGGGTTATTAAAGATCTCCTCCGGAGGACCTTCCTCGGCGATCACCCCTTTATCCATGAACACCACCCGATCGGAAACCTCTTTGGCAAAGCCCATTTCATGGGTGACCACCAACATGGTCAGCCCCGAATCGGCCAGTTCTTTCATAACCTTCAGCACTTCTCCCACCATCTCCGGGTCCAGGGCGGAGGTAGGCTCGTCAAAGAGCATCACATCCGGTTCCATGGACAGGGCGCGGGCAATGGCTACCCGCTGTTTTTGCCCTCCTGACAATTGCTTGGGCTTGGCATTGATATATTGCTCCATCCCTACCACTCTCAGATATTTCATGGCCACTTCCTCAGCCTCGGCTTTGGAACGCTTCAATAATTTAACTTGCCCTACCATACAATTGTTTAAGACATTATGGTTATTGAACAGGTTGAACTGCTGAAAAACCATCCCCAGTTTCTGACGGTATTGATAGACATCATGCTGATCATCCAGAATGTTTTCCCCTTTATAGATAATCTGGCCGCCGCTGGGTTTCTCCAAAAGGTTAATGCAACGCAGAAGGGTGGATTTACCGGATCCGGACGAGCCGATGATACAGACCACTTCTCCTTTGCGCACTGAAAAATCGATATCCTTCAAAACTTCATTAGAGCCAAAAGATTTGCTTAAATGTTGAACCTCAATGACTTTTGCCAAGTGTATCTCCTCCTTCCTCAATCGGATCTTGTCCATCAGGTCTTGGTCCTGCGCAGCATACCCTCAGCAGTTTGCACCTGCATTTGATTCATAGTATAGCTTTCCGGTCCATCCATCCTTTTTTCAATATAACGAAGGATGCGCGTTACCGTAAAGGTCATAATGAAGTAAAGGATACAGGCTACAAAGAAGGCCTCGAAGTAACGGAAGTTGTTCCCGGCGATGGACTTGGTTTGGAAATACAGTTCCGTAACGGAGATCACATTGAGTACAGAGGTGTCTTTAATATTGATCACAAATTCATTCCCTGTGGCAGGAAGAATATTGCGGATAACCTGGGGCAATGCCACATTGGTCATGGTCTGGATATGATTCATCCCAATCGCATGAGCCGCTTCAAACTGTCCTTTATCAATAGATATAATGCCGCCGCGGACGATCTCGGCCATATAGGCCCCTGTATTGATGGAAACAATAAAAATTCCCGCAAAGATATGATTCATATGGATATTAAAAGCTAAGGCCGAGCCATAATAAATAACCATGGCTTGAACGATCATGGGGGTTCCCCGGAAAAACTCGATATAGCTTGCCAAAAGAGCATTGACTACTTTCAGCAAGATGCGTTTCATTCTCCGCTCCGGCATAGGGATAGTGCGTATAACACCGATAATAAGTCCGATGAGAGAGCCAATGATGGTACCGATGATGGAAATTAAAAGGGTGAACCCTGCTCCGCGCAGAAACATGGGCCAGTTTTCGGTCAAAATGCGTATGATCCAATCTAAGCTCATCATTCTCCTCCTTACAAAATATCACTAACTCCATAATTGCTGGGGCATTTTCAAAAAACAGGACAAAACCGACTGCATTGAATGTAGCCGGTTTTATAAAACATTATTCCCTGCGGAGCAAAATGTCCTTTAAAGCGTCTTAGTTAGCTGCTGGTTGGTTCTTAATTGCATTATCCATAATTTGGATACGCTCTGCTTCAGGAATCCCTTTTAAGATCTCATTGATTTTAGCGGTAAGTTCGCTGCCCTTTTTTACCCCTACGGCAATGGCCGTATCATCAGGATCGGTTTGGAATCCATCGGTGAGTTCAACCATTTTAAAATCGCTGTTGGCTGCTTGGGCGCTGACCCCTTCCGGACGTTCGGAAACATAGCCGTCGATCATGCCTGATTGTATAGCGACCCGCATGGCCGGGAAATTATCCATAGCGGTTTGTTTGGCAACCCCTTCGATTTGGTCAATAACACCATAGTGGAAGGTGTTTAACTGAGCCGTAATTTTAGCCCCATTAAAGTCTTTAAGAGAGGTGGCGTTTTCATATTTGCTGCCGCTCTTGACCACGATCACCAGATCGGATTGGTAATAAATATCGGAGAAATCAATGGTTTCTTTCCGTTCTGCAGTCGGGGACATACCGGCGATAATCGCATCGATTTTCCCGGAAGTCAGAGAAGGAACAAGACCATCCCATTCAGTTTTAACAATGACCAGTTCTTTGCCTAAGCCTGCGGCAATTTTTTTGGCAATTTCCACATCATAGCCACCGGCATATTCAGCACCGCCATCAATTTTGACTCCACCGTTGGAGTCACTCATTTGCGTCCAGTTAAAAGGAGCATAGCCTGCCTCTAAGCCGACTTTAAACGTGCCTCCTTCATTTCCTGCGGCCGGTGTTTGAGCATTTCCCTGACCGCTTGAACCGCAGCCCGTGGCCAGCAGCATGACAGAAATCAACCCTGCCATCACTATTGATAATTTTCTTTTCATTGGAACCTCTCCTTCTTCTCTTTACCTTTTTCATAATATTTAAAAATTGTGAAAAATAAATGAGACCTGAGTTGGTACTCAGGCCGCAAAAGTCATATTGCTCCTAAACCCCTCTTTTCCCCCGCCGAGATAGCACAACTCAATAAACCGGGACGTCTATTGAGACAGTTCTGCAGTTGTTCACTGCAGACCCAGCCCCTAATACTGAGCGTATTAAAAGCTTCGGCGATATTTCCTTCTCCTTGTTTTCCTCGCTGCTCATGCTCCAAAAAGGACTGTTAAATACCGCACCTCTACCTCACCTGAAAAGTGAGGTTCACTATGAATTTATCTTCAGTCTACAATAACATAAGACAGCTTGTCAACCCGAACCGATTTTGTATTATGTACTCATCAACTATTTCTTTAGAGGAAATTTAATGAAATTGTAGAATCTAGTTTATACTAGAGAAAATCAAGCACTCTCTAAATTATATTAAGAATTGGAGGATCAACAATGAGCGAACAAAAAACATTAAAGCATCTTATGGATGCCTTTGCCGGTGAATCACAAGCCAATCGGAAGTACCTGGCTTACGCCAAAAAGGCCGAAAAAGAGGGTAAATTCAACGCCGCCAAACTCTTTCAGGCAGCTGCCGATGCTGAGACTCTGCATGCCCACAGAGAGTTGGAGCTCGCCGGTAAAGTAGGTTCCACCGTGGATAATCTGAAAGATGGCATTGCCGGTGAAACCTATGAGTTTGAAAGCATGTACCCTGATTTTATTAAAGTTGCTGAAGAAGAAGGCAATAAAGCTGCTATAACCACCTTTACTTTTGCTATGAAAGCGGAAGAAGTCCATGCCAAGCTCTATAAAGAGGCTTTGGAGAATTTAGACTCAACGGAAGAGGTATTCTATTATCTCTGTCCCGTCTGCGGCAACATCGAAAAATACATCCCCGAAAAATGTTCCATCTGTAATGTTCCCGGTGATAAATTTATTAAATACTAAACCGGATCTGGCTTTACCGATAAGCACGGGCCGCCCACCAGGGGTGACTCGTGCTTTTTTGCTTATCTATGCTTTTATCCGCCCCTCAAGGATTGAAAAGTCTCAGCCACCCCGCCTATAATTAGATTATACTGAACAGGTGATCCTTATTTAACCATCAGCAAGGAACGGAGATTAAGGAGGCCCATCACCCAGAAAGATTTCCCTTATGTCCTGGCCATGATCATCGCCACTCCCATAAGGATCCTCATCACACTCCGGATATGCATCACGGGCATATTCATTAAAGCAGGCAGGCTCTCACTTCGTAACTATCATTGGCGCAATCCATCAAACTCTTGCAGGATTCTCTCAAGTTATTGTTCAGCTCAGGTATTCCCGTAAATAGTCCGCTATAGGTACATCGGCCGGCAGCAGCTCATAATTCGGCAATTGCTTCACACCGACCCATTCGTATCGATCATGGGCCCGCAGTTCAATTTCCCCATGGAGGATCTTGACCCGGTAAGCCAATAACCGGATTGAGCCTTGGGGGTACTCATAAAGGCTTGACTTGACAAACCCCTGAACTTTAACCTCTATGCCGAACTCTTCCGCAAGCTCACGTTTTAAACAGGCTTCAGGGGTCTCCCCCGCTTCCACTTTGCCGCCGGGGAATTCCCAGCTTCCTGCATGCTTTTCACCGGGAGCTCTGCGGGCAATCAGGACTTCTTCACCTTTAATGATGATTGCAGCTGTGACATCTTTCATAGACCAACCTCACCATTGCTAAGTAAATTGGAATTTGACTGTTTCCCATTATGCTTATAATACCTCGCTCAATGCCTTCGTTAACAATGGCAAAGCTATATGGAGTGCTTTGAGATTATTGGTGAGCATCGTATACTGCCAAGTGCCTTGAGCTAATTTTGTCCGTGCTTTCTCAGATTTGCTAATCAGAGAAGTGATTGGTGCAAGCGCGTTTTTCAAATCTTCTCCGCTATAACAATCCACAGCGTTACTCTCCGTTAATTCTTTAGCTATCAGTGATGAAGCTATCTGAAGCGCTTTAAGCCTATTCATTTGTAACGTATGCTGAGAAGTACCTTGCACAAATTTCTCTTTTGCTTTCTCAGTCCTGCTAATCATTGAAGCTATGGCTCGGAGTGCTTCTTCCCTATCCTCTCTTGTGAAATCATCCATAAACTCAACCTCCATAAATATAAATCCATATTATTCTCGTACGGGAACATGCGCTCTGTTTTTTCTGTAATCAGACTATCTCCGAAGTAACAAAAGGAAATTATTGAGAGTGTTGAAAGTGACCCAGATTGAACAATGGATCCGGGAAGGCATTACTACTATCTTCCTTTAATTAGTTATCCATGATTGACGTCGATATATTCCGATCCTAAAAAGATGGGCCCCGAATTGTTTATTATGCTTAAAACATTGTTTCCTATAACCTTTGGCAACAACCGGATATCTTGCAAAGATTCAATATCAATCCACTCACAACTTTCTTGCAGGCCCCAGAACCCTTTGCATCAACGCAAAGGACTCTGGGGCTCATCCGATCTTATTGCGGACCTACAGATAGGCTTTCAATTCCTGCACATTATTCTCTTCAAAACGCAAGAGCCGCTCCATAAGCTTGAGGATATGTTCTTCAGCGTTCTGATAACTTCTGATATTCCTCACGGCATTGATTACTCCCATAGTACTGCCGATCATCAGCATTTCTGCGATATGAGAGGGGCTTTTATCCGTTAGGGTCTCAAAGCTAATCATCAGGTAGGTACGTATTTTCTCCAAAGTACCGATACCCTTTTCATCAAAGCCCTTTTCATTCAGCATAGCTTCGGCTGCCTTATGGATTTCCTGATATTCCTTATATTGAGATTTCAGATGGTTCTTAAACTCACCATCTTCTACGATTTCAATCAACTGATTAAGGGTTGCCACACCCATCTGGGAGTTCTGATAGACGAAATTTAACAGCTCGGCATTTCCATTCATGCAGGTCACACTCCTTTTCGCTAGTATAGCCGGAAAAGGCGTGAGTATGCGGAATTATCGCTTAAAGCGAATCCAGAAAGTTTTTCTCATAAATTTTTTCTGCTTCTTCCGCTACTAATGGTTTGCTGAACAAATATCCTTGGATGCTGTTGCAGCCGCTTAGCTTTAATTGCTCATACTGCCATTGCTCTTCAATCCCTTCGGCAGTGATCACCAGGTTAAGGCTGTGAGCCAGAGAAATGATACTCTCAATGACCTTGATATTGTCAGGGCTTAAAAACTTATCACAGAGAGACTTATCCAATTTCACTTTATCCACCGGTATATAGGTCAGGTAGTTAAGTGAGGAGAACCCTGTGCCAAAGTCGTCCAAGGCTATTTTTATGCCTAATTCCTTGATCTTCTCCAGCAGCTCCAGGGTAAGATCAGTTTCCTCCATTAAAATACTCTCCGTAATTTCAATTTCTAAACACTGAGGATCCATCTCATACTCCGCCAGAGTATCCACGAGGAATTGCAAATAATCCCTGTCCCGGATCTGCTTGCTGGAAAAATTGATGGAAATGGATTTACGGGGATATCCTTTGTCCCGCCAGGCTGCTGCCTGACGAATGGCCTCCTTGGTCACAACTCTGCCAATTTGATAGATTAGATCCGATTCCTCAGCGATACGAATAAACACATCAGGAGAAATAGAATGATGCTTCAGGCGCACCAAAGCCTCAAAGCTTTCTATTTCGCCTGTTTTCACGTTGACTTGAGGCTGATAAACCAGATAGAATCCGTCTTCCTGTACCGCTTTCCGAATAATTCCTTCCGTAACCGCCTTATTGCGGAGTTCCTGCTGCATCTCTTTATTGTAGTGAAGGTGATGGTTTTTACCGCTGCGCTTGACTTGATATAAAGCCGTATCCGCATTCATAATCAATTGATCGATATCTGTGCTGTCCTCGGGATAACGGGTGATCCCCATGCTGAACTTAAGGGTAAACTCATTGCGTTCAATCTGAATGGGCTGGGAGAACATGATCCGAATCTGTTTGATACATTCCTCTATATCACAGCTATCCCGATCCGTCATCAGGATAAGAAATTCATCGCCGCCGAACCGGGAGATGAACATATTGGGGCAGGCATGATCCAACAGCTTTTGAGCCACTGCTTTCAAGACCTTATCTCCCCAAACATGGCCCAGAGTATCATTGATTTCCTTGAAATTATCAATATCCATCAACAGAATATATAAAGGCAGCCCTTTTTCAATCTCTTCCTGAAGTTTTTCCATAAAGGAGATGCGGTTAGGCAGATTGGTTAAATAATCATAGTGAGCAAGGTGATCTATATACTCCTGTTGCAGCTTCTGGTCCGTCACATCCGTCATAATTCCGTAAAGAAAGATCTCTTCTTCGCTGCTTCCCCGGATGGCTTTCCCCTGTGCTTTGATCCACCGGGATGGCTTGGCACTGGACTTCACCGGAAACTCAACCTTGATCTCACCCTTTTCCCCGTTCAAATAAGCGGCAATTTCTTCATTAAGCAATTGGACAATCTTTTCATTAAGGTATTTATCCATAAGCTGATCAACCGGCTCATGCCACGGAAAAGGGCGGGAAAGCCAGTTTTCAAAGTTCCGGGAGAAATAGATGCTCCGATTGCTCAAATTAAGCTCCCAGACGACGCTATTGGTACTGTTAATAGCATGCTCGTATTTTTGATTGAGAAGCTCAATTCTCCGGACGTTCTCTTCAATAAGCCGGTATTGATGGCGAAGTTCTTCTTCAGTAGCTGCCAATTCTTCATAAGTGGCTGAGAGTTCTTCATTGCTCTCCCTTAATTTCCGCTGCATGGTACGATGCTTAAGACTATCCATACCCATCAATGTGCTGATGATTAACATAATAAACAAAGCTGCAAATACACCCAAGAGCAGCTTCATGTTCTGTTCAAAATAGCTGCTCTTTTTATTGAGCAAAAAGGCATCATGAGGCAGCAGACTTTCCGGAATATCAAAATGCTGGACCATTTGATAATCAAAGATCGTATAATAAGGACTCTCGTTCATCATCGGCAGGTCCTGGACAGGGGTTCCCTGCAGCAGCTGAAAAACCATTTCTCCGGCTCTCTTTCCGGTCTCCCGGTAGGATACCTGAACTCCTCCCAAAAATCCTTGACCCACTCCGCCGCTGGTCGCCCGATACACCGGAACCTGGGTATTGGCACTGATAAAAGCTGCCGCTTCATCAATGGAAAGATCAAGCCCTGCCTGGTCTTTATACATACTGCCTAAAAATAAGATAATGGTATCATCCTGGATCTCCTGCAGGATACAGGCCATTTCCTCAGTGGTATGGTCGGAAATACTGATATCTTCAAAACGCAGGCTGGGATAAAACCCTACCGCTCCATAAAATTGATCCTTCTCTCCCCTACCGGTGATGCTGCCTTCCACCAGACCTACAACCCGCTTGACATCGGAATTGAATTTCAGAGCCAGCTCTATGTTCTCCTTAATGGGGACACTTTCCACTATGCCGGTCATGTAAGGATTGCGGGCTGCCTCTTCCGCCCGGTTCACATCATTAATCCCTAAAAAAACAATAGGGAGCTCGTCAAAAAGCTCCTTCTGATAGGCCATAGCAAAATCAAGAGCTCGATCATCCCCTACAATGATAGCATCATAAGGTTGAAGGTTATCCAGTTTGTAGCGCAGAGAAGTAAAGAAATTATGGATATTTTCCTGAGTATCAAACCGTTTCGTATCCATGTATTCGATATCCAACAGAATATTATGCGGATCCAAAGCCTGGTGAATCCCAGCGATTTGCTCCGGTACGGTTGCAAAGCTTTCCGAGTAGGAACTAATGAATAAGACCCGCTGGTTCGATTGTGCTTGAATCAATAATGGTTTTTGCCCAATAAATAACATTATCAAGGCAATCAGGATGATAACGAGCTTTTTCATTAAGTTATGAGTGCTAATATTTCCCATCCGCATGCCTCCTCTTAGTTATTTATACACTATTTTCAGACTATACTCAATTAGCTTTTCGAACAAATTTAACAAAAAACCATAAAACAATCGTATCCTAGGCTATGGTATAATAAACAAGGGTGATAAAGATGCAAATATTAAAAAATGATTGGCATGAATTATTAAAGGATGAATTTGAACAGGAATATTATCAGCAACTGAGAAAGCATTTAATACAGGAATACCGGACACGAACCATCTATCCTGATATGTATGATATTTTTAACGCACTGCATTTTACTTCTTATAAAGATGTCAAAGTGGTCATCCTTGGGCAAGACCCCTACCATGGTCCAAACCAAGCCCATGGCCTGAGCTTTTCTGTCAAACCCGGTGTACCGGCTCCGCCTTCTTTGCAAAATATCTTTAAGGAATTGCAGAGTGACCTGGGCTGCCGGATCCCCAACCATGGCTACCTCAAAAAATGGGCGGAGCAGGGTGTTTTGCTCCTGAACACCTCTCTGACGGTTCGCGCCGGTCAAGCCAACTCCCATGCTCAGATCGGCTGGCATCAATTTACAGATAAAGTGATCGCGACCCTGAGCCAGCGCCAGGACCCTGTCGTGTTTATCCTTTGGGGAAAAAATGCTCAGGCTAAACAAAGTATCATCAGCCCTCAGCATTTCATCATAAAATCTGTTCATCCCAGCCCACTTTCCGCCCATGCCGGATTTTTTGGCAGCAAGCCTTTCTCCAAAGCCAATAATTTTTTAGTGTCCCAGGGTAAGGAACCTATTGATTGGCAGATTGAAGATATTTGATCCGCTCCTGGGATTGACAAATGCTTACATAAAAATTAAAACAGGCTGTAAGGATCTATGCCCTTACAGCCTGCCTGTATAATGTGCCTTCCCAAAATGACTAGCGGGCTTGATTATAGCCACCGCCGCAGCCGCCCTGGCCACCACGGCCAAACATACCGCCATTACCGGCTCCCATCATTCCCCATCCGCGACCATAACCATCCCCATAGCAATAAGCCTGATTCTCTTCCATGGCTGTGATCATCTGATCGGCTTGCTGCTGCGTCAAATTCCCCAATTCAACTCTTTGCGCCAAAGCATCCTTTCTCATTTCCAGAAGCTCTTTTTGGAATTCATCCAGTTTTCCGGACTCATTGGCCATGACTCCCAAGCTTTTGCCTGTTTCATATTGTTCAGTCAGTACACTTTCCACTGTTTTTCCGGTGATTCCGGCTAAAGCCTCTACAGGGTTGTTATAGGCAGAGGCCGCCAGGACCGTTGAGGAAGATGCCCCTACACCGAGCACGATGACTCCAATCATGATTGCTTTTTTGAACTTTTTCATAATCATACCTCCTAGTCTTTTGCTGTATATAGAGTAATCCAAAAGTTTGACAGAACTATGTCTTTTCTAAGTTAAAACCATTGTATTTTTGTCACACGAGTTTTTGCAATACTATGGTAAAATGGGCTAAAGAGTACTAGGGAGAGAGTGTTATGCTAACTCTATTGATTGCCGATGATAATAAACAAATTACATCGATCTTAGAAGAATATGCGAAAAAAGAAGGCTATCATCCCCATCTAGCTGGGGATGGCTGTGAAGCTCTGGAACTTTTTCAGCAGCTTCAACCCGATCTCGTCTTATTGGATGTGATGATGCCCAAAGTAGATGGTTTTGAAGTTTGCCGGGAAATTCGTAAAACTTCAAATGTCCCAATCATTATGATCACCGCTCGGGGCGAGGATTTTGAAAGGATCATGGGGCTGGATATCGGGGCCGACGATTATATCGTCAAACCCTTTTCCCCCGGTGAGGTGATGGCGAGAATCCGAGCCATTCTGCGCAGAATCAGTCAAAACGACGAGGAGAAAAAACAAATCCTGTCTTTTGCTAATCTGATGATCAATCTGGATGACTATCTGGTGACCATTGACCAATGCCCTGTCTCCTTAACCAAGAAAGAAATCGAAATCCTCTGGACTCTGGCAACCAATCACAACAAAGTGTTCTCCCGGGATAATCTGCTCAACAGCGTTTGGGGCTATGATTACTTTGGCGATATCCGTACCGTGGATTCTCATATTAAACGTTTGCGTTCCAAGCTGGATTCCTTCCCCCATGAACAATGGGAGATTAAAACCATTTGGGGTGTAGGCTATAAATTCGGGGAGAAAACCAATGAAGAATAAAATCGCCCTTAAACTCACCCTGTATTTTTCCCTGAGCCTGCTCTTGTTCTCCCTTATTATCGGCAGTGTATTTATGACCCTGTTCAAGAATCAGACGGTTCAGCTGCACAAGGTTGACATGGAAAAACGGGCAACCTCTATTGCGGGAACACTCTCAACCTTAATCAGCAACGCCAGTACCGCCACCGCTACCCAAAGCAGCGAAGCCGGAACAAACGGCATGAACAGCGCGAACCGTATGGGGGGCATGATGCACGGTATGGGGATGGGTGGAATGGGCGGCATGATGCAAGGTATGGGCGGATACAGCTCTTATCTCCAATTCCTTGACGAGATCGCTATGGCCGATGTCTGGATCGTGGATGAAACCCTTCAGCTGATGACCATTGGCCATATGACCAACCGGCAGATCAACTATGCCGATTTACCGGCGGACGCCGACCAGGTCGTCAAAGAAGTGTTTCAGGGCAATACCACCTTTAGCGAAGGCTTCAGCTCCCTTCTCAATACCCCGACCTTGACTGTGGGAGCCCCCATCAAAGCCGGCGATAAAGTGGCCGGTGCCTTGCTTCTTCATTCTCCTATCCAGGGAACCAAGGAAGCGCTGCAGCAAGGAGCAGGGATTCTGGCCATGAGTATCATCGTTGCTCTCCTCTTATCTCTTCTCCTTTCCATTGTCCTGGCATATACTTTTACCAAGCCTTTGAACCGCATGAAAAACTCCACCCTGCAACTGGCTAAGGGAGATTATCTGGCCAAAACCGGAGTTCAGCAAGAAGATGAAATCGGGGAACTGGCTTCAGCCATTGATATTCTCAGTGAGCGCCTGGAGTCAGCCAGTCATGAAAGTGACCGTTTGGAACAACAGCGCCGCGATTTCATCGCCAAGATCTCCCACGAGCTCCGGACCCCTGTAACCGTCATTCGGGGTTCTTTGGAAGCCCTCTGTGACGAAGTCATTACCGAGCCGGATCAGATCAAGGCCTACCATCGGCAGATGCTCAAGGAAAGCATCTTTTTACAGCACTTGGTCAACGATCTTATGGATTTAACCCGTTTACAAAATCCCGATTTTAAGATAGAAATGGAAAACATCAGTCTTGGGGATTTGCTCAGGGATGTCCTCCGCAGTGCCCAAAATATCGCCCACGGCAAGGGTATCCTGTTAAAAGCGGACATTGATCAGCAAGCTTCCCTTGGTTCTATCCGGGGCGATTATGTGCGCCTCCGGCAAATGTTCTTGATTATCCTGGATAACGCCATCAAGTTCTCACCACCTGAGGAAAACGTATGGATCACTTTTGTCAATAATACGGTAACCATCCAGGACAAAGGCCCTGGTATTCCCCCCGATAATTTACCCCATATTTTTGACCGCTTTTATAAATCCTCCGCTGTGGAAAACAAAACGGGAACCGGCCTGGGATTGGCTATTGCCAAACAAATCGCCCATCGGCACAGGATTCAGATCATTGTGGACAGCCAACCCGGTCAAGGAACTCGATTCGGCTTTCACTTCTAACGCCCAGGAATATTTTTATATGTCAAGGCGGAGAAGTGAATAGTACTGGTCTTGAACCATACCTTTGGGTCTTGAACTATATTTTTTGGAAAGGATGATCATGTGCAGTATCTTTTGTTGTTCCTGGAGGGAGTTATTACCTTTATCTCTCCTTGCCTGCTTCCCATGTTGCCCATTTACATTTCCTATTTTGCCGGACAGGGGGCCGATGACAAAAAAATAAGAACCCTGACCAATGCTCTTGGTTTTGTCCTCGGATTCACTCTGGTTTTTGTTACTCTGGGGGCTTTTGCCGGTACTGTGGGCAGCTTTTTGCGCGACTACAATCAAGTGATAAATCTTGTTACAGGGCTTATCGTGGTGTTGTTTGGTCTGAATTTTATGGGAGTGATCCGGATTCCCTTCCTCAATATCAATCGACAGGTCAATATGAAGGTAGTGAATTTAGGCTTCTTCTCCTCTTTGCTGTTCGGCATCATTTTCTCCATTGGCTGGACTCCTTGTGTGGGGGCATTTTTAGGCTCCGCCTTAATGCTCGCTGCCAGCGAAGGGGAAAGCCTCAAGGGGATACTCATGCTGCTGTGTTTTTCCTTAGGATTGGGAATTCCCTTCGTGGCCAGCGCTCTGCTCATTGAACGCCTGAAATCCACATTGGACTTTATTAAGAAGAACTACCGAATTATTAATCTTATCTCAGGAGGACTTTTGGTCCTGGTGGGAGTATTAATGGCTACAGGGATGATGGGGTATTTCTTAACCCTGCTCACCTTTTAAAAACTAAACGAAAGATAACTATCAAACTAATCCTGGGAGGGTAATTATGAATAGTAAAACCAAGTTAATTGTGGGCATCGTTGCCTTTGTCCTGTTCCTGGGGATAGCCTATACGGCCTACTCCTCTTTATCTGAAAACTACAATCCTGCTCAGGAGCCGGTGACTCAGGGCCAAGACAAGCCGGATACCCAATCCGGAGATCCTGCTGCACAGGAAGAAAAGAAAACAGAAGCACCGAATTTTACCGTCTATGGGACCGATGGTACCGAACATAGATTATCCGATTTTCGCGGGAAGCCTGTTGTCTTAAATTTCTGGGCCTCCTGGTGCCCTCCCTGCCGTGAAGAAATGCCTCATTTTAACGAAGTTTACGCCCAATATAAAGATGATGTAACCTTTCTGATGGTGGATCTGGTAGACGGCCAGCGGGAAACCGAAGAATCCGGCCAAGCCTTTGTGGATCAAGAAGGGTATGATTTCCCCATTTATCTGGATAAAAACCATCAAGCCGCCTCTGTCTATGGAGTTTCCACCATTCCCACCACTCTGTTCATCGATGGGGAAGGATATATCGAGACCGGGTACCGGGGACCCTTGAAGAAGAGTACATTGGAAACCATACTGAAAGATATGCTCAAACAATAGACTTTTCAGGGCATACACCTACGAGATATCCATAAAAGGAGCCGCAACAACTGCTGTCGCGGCTCCTTTTGCATGCATAAGGCAATATTGATACATCTCAACGATTCTCTAACCCAGGGGATAATCTGCGATCGTTGTATAGATTCTCTTGAACCGAACTTGCTCACTTTTAAAGAGATGAATCCTTTCCGCGTGGATTGGCGTGAACTCAAATCCGCCGACCTCTGCCTGGATTTCCTCAAATCCCCTTGCCAACACAATATCCTGTCCCAAAGTAATATGTGGATTAAAGGGCCTTTTTTCGGGAGGAAAGCCCAGGGGAGCCAGAGCCTGATCCACTTTCTTATGGAGGGCTCCCAAATCCTGAATATCGCCGGCTAAGCCCAGCCATAGCACCCGGTAAGGTTCTTTGCCGCCGAATACTCCCAGACCCTTCAGCTCCAAATTCAAGGGTCTTTCCTTGCGGCATAAGCTCTGCAGGGATTCATCTATCTGAACTTTTTGAGCAAAAGAGATTTGAGCCAAAAACTTTAAGGTAAGATGAAAATTATCCCGTCCCTTCCATCTTCCTTTTCGGGCATAACCTTTCAGCTTCTGTTGCAATTCATGGATTTGATCTTTAACTTTCTCTGCAAAGTCAATTCCCACAAAGGCTCTTATGTTTTGATCCACTATACTTTTCCCACCCCGGCTCTCTTTGCTTCAGATTACTGACTGTCTTTGACGCCGGCACAAGGAATATCAGACTTCATAAAAGCGTACCAGGCCAGTATGGAAATCCCTGAACCTACGACAATCAGCGCTCCCAGACCTGCTACGATATTTCCCCAGGAGATGGAGGCGATGGCCATTCCCAAACTGCCAAATAAAGTAAAGGACATATTGAGAATAGAGGACATGGAACCCGCATCCCCTTTTTGCTGTTCCATGAGAATATTCGTACTGAAGGGACGCATGACAGTTCCGGCCAGGGACATCAAGATAATTCCCATTAAAAAGATCAAGGGCGACAATTGCCCCAAGGTCATAATCAGAATTCCACTTAAGGCAGACACACCGAAGCAGAGAATGGCTAACCTCTTTTTGTTGAAATTAAGAAGGAACCGAATATAGATAGCGGGTCCTAAAATGGAGATTAGAGCATTGGCTGCAAAAAAATAGCTGTACATTTGCTCGCTGAGACCGAAATAATCGATATAGACATAGGAGGACACAGCGATATAGCCCATAAAGTGGATAGAGCCTAAAGCGAAAATAAGGGTGGGGATGATAAAGCTTTTATTCCCGGCCACCACCGCTAAACGGCTCCAGGATCCGATCAGGCTGCCCCGGTAGCGCTCCTCTTCCTTTAATGTTTCTTGATAGAGGATCGTCAATATTAAATTGATGATGCTGATCAAAGCCAATAACCAGAAGGATCCCCGCCAGTCGGTAAAATACAGAAGCCAGGCGCCGACTATGGGCGCAAGCATCGGCGCCAGTCCTGCGATCGATTGAGTGATGGCCAGGATGGTTTCTCTGCTCTTCCCGGTAAAGCAATCTTTAATGATTGCCATCGAGGCGGAAGTGATTCCTCCTGAGCCGATTCCCTGGCAGGCCCGGGAAATAATTAAAAGAGTGATGTTAGTGGATAGGGCACAGGCAATGCTGCTGACAATATAAATAGCGCTCCCTACCATGATGATCGGCTTTCGGCCGTATCGATCGCTTAAAGGTCCCCAAACAAGGATGGCTATGGCATAAAATAAGAAAAACAGGCTTAGGGTCAAATTGGTTATGGAGGCACTGCTGCCGAAATACTCGTTCATCGTCGGCAGTGCCGGCAAATAGAGATCCATGGATAAAGGAATGAACATATTCATCAATACGATAAAGGCAATAATGCCTTTTCTACCCAGGCGCTTTTGGCCCATTTTGTCTTGTTGGCCTTCACTGACTCCTTGCATATAATCCTCTTTCTCCTCTGCATTCTGTTTTTAATCAATCTCTTCTATTGTATAATTTTTTTCTGTAAATTTCTATGTCAAAAGCAAGAGGCCTGCTTTGACTTGCCCGGATCGTTTTAAAAATCAAATCTTTAAAGATCAAACCCTGTGTTGGATGTACCGAAAGCCTTAATTTCCGCATCTACTTCCACTTCAATTTCAGCATCTCTAAAATACCTGCGCCATTCAGGAGCAATGGTTTCCCATTGTTTGAGGTGATATCGATGCAGATGTTCGTTAAAGCCGAAAATATCGGCATCATATTCTTTCGCCTTAGCGACAGTTTTCCAGACCACATCTATAATCTTTTCCTCAATAGCCTTTTCCAAGACCGGCCGATCCCCTTCATTCAGCATAGGTACGCTTGCCTCGTGGACTACACCGTCGGCTTTGATATGGATGGTAAACTTGGGTTTCCCTTCCACCAGCCCCGAGGATATTTGCCCCTTGATATTGGTCATATAAAAACTGAAGAGAACATCGCCCACCGTCACTGCCAGAGGGATTTCCGGATTCGTCGGACGTCCCACACTGAGAACATACCCTAAAGCTTCTTCGTCCTCCAGCCACCCAACCAGCTTCGAGTCACGAATCACTCCAAATCCCTGAATCTCTATAGAGGATTCGACGCTTTCCTCTCCCTCCTGTCTGGTATAAATTTTGATGTGGGGCAATACTGTATCCCGGTCCTTGCGAATAAGCTGCTTACTGAAATCCAATGCGGTCATTTTAAGGGCGGCTCCGCTTTCTTCCATGGTTTTATCAGCAATCTTGCGTACCTCTTTTGATAAAGCTGAACTCAATTCCGGTTCTGTCTGCAATATTTTATTAGCTTCCCCTTCACAAACAAACATATAAACACTGATACGGGAGAAGGGTAAGCGCAGATCCGCACTCATGATATTGGGAAGTTCTTCCCGAGCCACTCTTTCCCCGATAACAATCGCCACATTATGCTCAACAAAATCCGTAGCCGGCAAACGCTTGACCAGATTATTAAAAGCATCTTGGATCGTAATTCCTGTCCCCTTCAGCAGGAGCTCCCGCGCACTTGAATCTTTTTTTAGCCCACTGCCCTGAGGTACTCTTAAATCCAGGATACGGGTGGAGATCTGCCATAGATCCTTTCCCTCGACGGTAACCCTATCCCAGGCAACAAGAGTTGATACAGCTAAGTCTTCCACTTCCCTGCTGTCCCAACATCCGTTCATCAGAAGGACGCTTGCCAAAAGGCTGAGCAATAATAAACCATGAACCTTCTTCTTCACTGTGCTTTTCTTCCTTTCTTAAGGAGTACCGCCGCCGCCAATAACAGACCTGGTATCACCAGTTCAAAAACATAGGCAAAAGGCGGCCAATAGTTGCTTAAGAATGAATTTAACTCCATCGAATTGTTCAAAAGAAAATTGGAAGCTGCGCCGAGAACTACCCCAAAAGGGATCACAAGCCGCCGATAGGATTTCCAGCCAAACACTTCGGCGGTCGTGACACATCCTAAATAATAGATAAGGGTAGATTTCACGACAACTGCGGAAATCCAGAGAAAAACAATGATCGTCTCAATGCGCAGAAAAGTGCTTCCCACTTCAATAAAACGAATGACCAGCCAAAAAGGCAAATCGTAGGCGGCAGTCAATTCCGGACCTAAAATGAGCACGGTTAAGAGTATATTTCCGGTAAGGAAAACGGCGGCGGCCAGGATAGCCCAAAGGCTTTGGCGAAAAATCTCTTGCTGCTTATGGATGTGGGGAAACAGAAAAGCCAGAATGATGCATTCACCAAACCAGGAGCCCGGAACTACGGAGGCCCTGATGATCGGATTCACTCCTCCTTCCAGCAAAGGCATTAATTCTTTCAGCTGCATATCTTGAAAAGCAAAAAATACAATGCTAAGAAAACTGATCACAAACAGGGGCAGCACAAATTGAGCGGTACGGGCGATCACTTCAATTCCCAGGGAAACACCGTAACTGCAAACCACGACAAAACAAAGAGCGAGAAACCAGGGAGGAGTATTTTTCAAAAGAAAAAAATACAGAACCTCAGCAACTTGTTGTACAATCAAGAAACTGAACACAAAGAAAAAGATCATATAGCCGATCCCGATCATTTTCCCCAGATACTTTCCGGCAATAATCCTGCTGTATTGGATTAAATTTTTTTCAGGAAAACGCCGGTTAAGCTTTGTCGTCAGCCAAAGAGTGAGGCATCCCAATCCCGCTGCCGGAAAAGGTACCAGCCAGGCCGACTGACCGGCCGTCTTAGCCGTAACGCTGGGGATGATAAGAACAGCCGTCGCCATAATCGTTAAAAACAAAAGCACGGCAAATTGTAAAGTAGATATGCGCACTCTAGCGATGGGAGTCCCCTCCCTCCTGATCCGGCTTTTGCGGACCCTGATTCCGTGCCTGACGTTCCGTCCCCTCATTCACCAACCGGGGACGGGTGATCATGGCCCACCAGGGCACACGAACGATAGTGTCTTTAAGATCCTTGAAGCTGTAGGGTGCAAAGGGGGTAAGATAAGGCACCCCAAAGGATCTTAAACTGTTGAGATGAAAAAGAATAAACATAAGCGCAAACATAATTCCGACGATTCCTAAAACCGCCGAACACATCAAAAGGAAAAAGCGCAAAATACGAATGGACGTCCCGGCCGGATAGTTGGGTATCGTGAAGGAGGAGATGGCTGTCAAGGCCACGACAATCACGGACAGTGGCGACACAAACCCGGCGTTTACCGCAGCCTGGCCGATGACGATACCCCCTACGGTGCTGATCGCCTGGCCTATGGTTTTAGGAAGGCGGACCCCTGCTTCCCGCAGCAATTCAAAGGTTATCTCCATAGCGAGAATCTCCAGAAAAATGGGAAAGGGCAATTCCTGGCGGGCGCCTGCCACAGTGGCGAGCAAAGGCAGGGGAATCAATTCCTGATGAAAGGAAAAAACAGCCACCGTTAAGGCCGGGAGCATCAGAGAGAAATTGAGGCCGATAAAACGCAAAATACGAATAAAGGTGGAAAATTCGGCAGTCGTAAAATAGTCCTCAGAGGCCTGCAGCAGTGTCATAAAAGTGCAGGGCACCACCAGACTCACAGGAGTATTGTCCACCATAATAGCGACTCTGCCCTCCAGCAAACAGCCCGCGACCCGGTCAGGGCGTTCCGTGGTGAAGATCAAAGGAAAATTCGATAGGGATTCATCCTGAATCATTTCTTCGATATAGCCGCTGGCCAGAACTCCATCTATCTTAATCCTGTGCAGACGGATCTTTACTTCTTCCACGATTTTATTATCAGCGATTCCCTGAATATAGCAGACACCTACTTTCGTGCGGGTCAGATCACCTATCTCGAAGGCCTCCATCTTAAAGCGGCTGGTGCGTATACGGCGGCGGAGCAGCATGACATTGGTGGCCAAACACTCCACAAAGCCGTCTTTAGGTCCCCTGACCACCGGCTCTGAATCAGGTTCTGCTATACTCCTCGCTCTTTCCCCATGAGCATCCATCAATAAGGCAGTCGACGCTCCCTCGATAAGTAAAGCCACCTTGGAGTCCAATATCCCTTTGGTTAGTTCGCCTATGTCCCGGGCCGTTTCCACATTGGCCGCCGTGCTTAAGTGATCCCGGACATAGTCGACGATTTTCTCAGCCACCGGCTGACCATCATCAACCGCCCCGGATGCTTCATGCATCATTATCGGCCCCAGCATATACTCGGAAATTTTCTTGGCATCGGTAATCTCCTGGAAATAAATCAAGGCGGCATCGATGGACTCACCGGCATTAATCTTGAACTCCCGAAAGGCAATATCGCCACACCGCTCAAAGATCTGCTGCAAACTTTGCAGGTTTTCCTGAAGGGAATGATCCAAAGCCTTAGCCTGGACTTCCCATTGATCTTTTTCATTGTCATTTTTTTCATTCCCCGGAGAGAGGGCTTTTTGAATCAATTCCTTAAACATACACTTCCCTGACCTTCTCGCCATTTTCAACAGCTGACTATCTTGAGTTAGTATGCCAAATAAAGGGAATCCCCATCCTCAATATAAAGAGGATCTCTGAACATCAGTCCAAAGATCCTCTTTTTCAACGGCTCCCAGCCCCTTCTGATGAGAGCAAAGGCTAAAACTCTTTTTTATTATAGATACCGACGGAGATTTTTACGGAAAGCAGGAGTATCCCGGCAATGAGCAAAGGTGATAGATATCCTAAAAATCTTAGGGTTTGAGCACTGGGAGGCTCAATCCCCAGCTGGGGAAGCATAATTATTATCACTGAAGGGATAAGCAGCATAATAAGCCGGGACTTTTCCACACCAAATTTAAAAAGGAGCGGCAGGATCAGAGCAAGAGAGAACAAACCAACTCCACCTAGGGCCAAGGTCATGATGATCATCTCCCCGATGGCTATTTCACCTGTAAAAAAGACGATGATCCCACCGATAATGCTCACTGTAATTACTGCTAAAAACTCAGCTATGATCGCCAACAGATATTTGCTGCAGACAATGGTCTTCCTTTGGATAGGCATGGATAGAGCATATTTATCCCATTTGCTTTTTTCGTCATAAGCCATAGTCGTGATCGGCAGTATAACGCAGAGAAGAACGATCATGGCCGCCAGCATACTTAGATTTTCATATACGACCGAATATACAGCATAGAACATCAGCAGCGCTAAAAAGATTTTGCCTTGCTGCCTTAAAGCAAAGATATCCTTAATAATCAATCCTTTCATTTCCCTACCCCCCTGCTATGAAACAGCATAATATCCTCGAGTCCCGCTGAATCGATCAGGAATTTACCTTTGAGTTTTTTTCTTTTGACCAGGGCTTCAACGCCAAACTGATTTTTTCGATAGCTGATGATCAACCCTTTATCCAATTGGTCCAGTTCCGTATGGCTACACTTGAGAATCCCATAATCCTCAAGGAGCTGATCCTTGGCCTCGCTAAATAATACTTTTCCCTTATGAATAAACGTAATATAGTCGGCAATTTTCTCCAGATCACTGATGATATGAGAGGAGATCAAAATAGAATGTTCTTCGTCCTGGATAAATTCCAGGAAAATATCCAGAATCTCTTCCCGTACCATAGGATCCAAACCACTGGTAGGTTCATCAAGAATCAAGAACTTAGGGTGATGAGACAAGGCCGCGGCGATGGACAGCTTCATTTTCATACCCCTGGAATAATCTTTGACCTTTTTCTGGGGCGGCAAACTAAATCTCCGCAGATAACCCTCAAAAAGCTTCTGATCCCAGTTCCTATAGATATTGTTCATCACCAGGGATATATCCACAGCATTCATATTATCCGGAAAGTTGCTCTCATCAAATACAACTCCTATGTCTTCCTTGATCTCCTTCTCATGGCTCAAATTATTCTTGCCTAAAATCTTCACCTCTCCCCCATCACGCCGGATTAAATTGAGCAGCAGCTTAATAGTTGTGCTTTTTCCCGCTCCATTCTCCCCGACTAACCCCATAATGCAGCCCTTGGGTAAGGAAAAGCTGACATTCTTCAATTCAAACTCCTGATATCTTTTCGATAGATTCTTTGTTTCAAGGACATTCTCCATTTATTCCTCCCCCTCCTTATAAAGCATGGTCGTGATCTCGACAAGCTCTTCCAGTGATATATCAGAGAGTTTAGCCGTCTCAATAGCTTTTTGAAGGTACTCTTCCACCTTCCGTAAATGCTCTTCCCGTATAAACTCTGTATTTTGCGTAGCTACAAAGCTTCCCTTCCCCATGATGGACTGGATAAACCCATCCCGTTCCAAATCCTCATAAGCTCTTTTCGTCGTAATCACACTAATACGCAGTTCTTTAGCTAAGAGGCGCATAGAGGGCAGTGCCTCCCCGGGCTTGAGCTCCCCTGTGATAATTAGATTTTTGATTTGAGAAGTGATCTGCTCATAAATAGGCTTCCCACTGGAGTTGCTGATGATAATATCCAAAGGATCACCTCCCTGTTATCTAAGTTCATAGTGTATATACTCATTATATACACTATGAACGTTTAGTCAATAGTTTTTTATATATAACAAAGCCCCTCAAGATATCAAACATAGCTTGAGGGGCTTTGTTATACAGATAGTCAATTCATTTGGGCAGCCGAATTCTGGTCCTGACTAGTCCGGCGAACTCGCCATCCACTGTATAGCTGCTATAGGTAATAATCATGCCCACGGCAGTTTTCGTAAATTCTTTCATCGCTCCGGCCTTAAACTGAGCGAGGAATTCGCGAATCTTCTCTCTGTTCTCGGGCCTATGACAATCCACCACTTCCAAACCAATGACGGGCTTATTATAGAACTCTTCTTCGAAACGGTTGGCCCAAATCACTTTGAAGTCTGCGTCGGTAACCAACAGGCCTGCGGAACTTTCATAGAAAGCCTGCTCTAAATCCATCATTCATCCTCCTCTTCATGGACTTGGTCTCTTTAGTCTTCTCTGCTCATCATTTCCTTTGTCTTTTCTACTTACCCGAATTTTCAAATTTCGAAATTTACTTTATAGTTATTCTCTCTGGATTAGCCATTTCCTTTAATCTTTTATTTTTAAAGAGAGTGATTTACCCGAAGGTAGATTCACTCTCTTTAAAGCAGTCTTTTCTATTCAATAATTAAAAACTCTAGTTAGGTATGATCAGCTTTTGTCCTTCAAAAATCAGGTTGGGACTCTTTAGTCTTCCTTGATTGGCTTCATAGATTTTGGTATAGAGGGAACTGTCGCCGTAGATCTGTTTAGCTATAGTCCCTAAAGTATCCCCTGCTTTTACTGTATAGACTTGCTTTACATTCTCTGTAGGCAATGGTGCAAGCAGTCCTTCAGCCGGAAGTGTTAAGACCATTCCTGCATCCAGCCGGTTGCCATTCTTCTTAAAAGCTGCGGAATTGGCTTGGTAGATGCCGGCATGCTGTTCATAGCTTCCGTAGTGATTAAGGGCGATAGTAGCTAATGTATCTCCCGGCTGCACTGTATAATCCGTAGATGCGGATGCCGCTGCAACGGATTCCTCAGAAGAATTGGCTGCCGGCGAAACAGGTTCCGGGCTGGGTTGCGGAGCAGGTGTCTCAATAACTTCCTCAACACCTACCTCGACGTTCTCCAGCGCAGACAGAGATGCTTCCATAAATTCAAAGTAGTCGAAAGAGTTCTCCGGGGTTAATTCCGGAATTTGGATATCCAAAGGTTGATTGATATTGGAATTCTCTGCCTTATAGTTAATGACAAAATTCAGAGTGCCCTCTATTGATTCCTCATCTTCACTGGGAATATTCAACAACCCTGCCATTTGGGCTAAATCAATCTGCAGATCAAAGCTTCCATCAGTTTGAGTAATGTAACCGCCGGAAATGGTGTAGTTCAATTGAATACCGCTCTCACCGACCAGAGTTACATCCTGCAGGGATTCCAAGATCGTATTGAACTGGCTTAAAGCCTCTGCAGAGCTTTCCGAGTCGCCAAAAATCTCTTCGGCATCCAGGGCACTTTCGAAAGAGGCCGCCCCACCGCTCAGATCGAAAACGGCTTGGAAATAATCCTTCAAAAAGCCTTGAGCTTCTTTATCCTGAGCAAAATTGTTGACAGTGTAGCTTAACAGCTCTTTAAATGCTTTGTCATCAAGGTGAATGGCGTATTTCTGCGTTGAAGGATCCTGAACGGGTACACTGACTACCTCCAGGCCAGGGTTAAAACGGTCAGCATAACTCATCAAAAAGTCCGTCCACTTGGTTTGAAAGTTCACACTGAAATCCATCAGCTTGGTCATGTCCATGGGGCTTAAGCCCGGGTTGCTTGCATTAGCAAGATCCATAACCATATAATCTTTGCTCATGTACTCAGCCGGCAAGGATGCTTTAGCCATGAGGGGCATTTGAATGATCTCCAGGAACTTAGGCTGATCTCCTGTCAGATCCATGTCGATCCAGAGGGGCATCTTCATTTCCAGTCCCGGCATACTGAAATTCATATCTGCCTGGGATTGAACCATGGTTTGCTTTTCATTGGTTTTGGTCTTCAGGTTAAGCTCGATCTTAGTGCCATTGAGCATTGCCGCCACTTGATCGACTTGCTCCTGAATCATGGGGTCCAGTCCTGTACCCTTAAGTTCCATAGACAATGTCATGTGCTGTTGTATGGAATTGACCTTTTGCATCTTCATTGAGGCATCGAAGATGGCTTTTTGGTTTGCTGTACATCCTGTTAAGACAAGAACTGCTGTTAACAGAATAGATATCGCAAAATGTTTCCTGCTAATTTTCATTAATTCCTCCCCTTTCCAAAAAAGTAATTTCACTATAAGTTATATAATTCTACTTCCGCTTTTATTTCTCCTCCCCTAAAAACAACTAATATTAATGAACTTAGATTAATTTAACGTTTACTAATAAATTCAGATCAATCTAACGTTGAGGAAGGGGGATGCGGATTGGCTCTTCCAAAGTAAGCAGCGGGGCCGACACTCTTTGCAGGATGATCCGGCCGGACTTGGGATAGTCCACAGTTATGTGCGTTTCCATCCAGGAATTTTGGGATGAAGAAGTGCCCATGTTTTTCAGGGTATAGGTATTCCCCTGTTCGTCCTGATAATCGAAAGCGAAGGCACCGAAGGCTTCCTCTCCCATCACTTTGGTGGCAAACACCAGATTGGCTTTCCTTTCTCCTTTGCTCACTTCTTTAAGCTCCATACCCTCAATCGCCGGGGTGATGGCCTGTGTCTCCAGATCCACCGTAATAAATTCCTCTTCTTTAGCCAGCAAGCGCATGCCCCGAATCAGAAGCTCCTGTTCCTGGGGCTTGTCAAAATAATTCGATTCGATAAAAACCGTCATGCCGCTGTAATCTTCTTTATATATGGCACTGATCCCCTGACTGCCTTTCAGCACGCTTTCCCCTTCTTCTACAGTCAAATCCAAACCTTTGACCCAGGCTGTATTCTCGTCGGCAAAGGCAAAGGACACTTCCGTTCCTGTAGGGTAAACCCTCATCTCTTCCAGAGTGATGCTCTGACCACGGATGCTGAGCTGCTCATGAAATTCCGATACAAGGGGCTCAGCAAATTTTTTAAATTTGACTTCAAAGGTAAAGCTCCCTATTTCTTTCATCTGGTGCTCATTAACATCGTCTGAGAATTCCCCTACGGGAGCATCGCTCTTTTCATGGGGGAGGGTTTCCAACTCCAAAAGCACCTCAAAAGAGATCTGTTCAGGAAGCTCACCCTCCGAAAAGTGATAGCGCTGCATGATAAAGCCATGATTCTCTTGCAGACCATTCTGGGGCAAACCGGAGGTGGTATAGGCAAAACCCTCCAATTTCTCTCCTGTCCTGCCCTCCCTCATCTCCTTGAGATGGATATGGGCCCATTGATCAGCCCCCAGCTCAAAATCATCGGGCAGCTGAAAAAAGAGCACTAAATTCTTGGCATCGGCCAGCACATAAGGCAGCCCTAAGCGCTTATCCCCATCCCAGGCGGTCAGATCGACCTCCTGGATATATTTATTGTCGATGGCTCTGCTCAGACTCTTATCAAACTGGATATACTCAATCAATTGGCCGATCACGGGAATCCGGGACAGTGTGTGGGCAAAAGCCGCATTGGTATTGACCAAAAAGATGAACACCAGTGCCGCGGCAACTGTTGAGAGGGAACTGTAGATTGCTCTCTTTCTTCTCTTTTTCCTCTTAGTCAGCCCGATTCTGTTTTCCAGCCGTTCTTCGACAAAGTCTAAGCCCTCAGGTTCAGCATGAGCTTCTGCCAGCAAAGCCTCCCAGCCTTGCCCACCATTAAGGCTGTTCCTGGACATATCTTGATTATCTTCCGTCATACTGCTCTCCCCCCTCCTGATCGCTCAGTTCCACTCTTAGGATCTTTAGGGCCTTTCGTGTACGGGTGGCTACCGTCCCTTCCGGAATTCCCAAGAGTACGGCCGTATCGGCAATGGTATAACCGCCGAAGTAACGCAGCACGACAACCTTTCTGAGGTCTTCAGACAGGTCTTGTATGGCCATCTTGATCGATAATGTGCCTTCCGGAAAAGGCTGCCCTTGCTCCGGCAGGACTTCCATGCTCACTTCCCGTTTTCCCATTCTCAACAGCCGATAGCATTCATTGATGAGAATTCGGGTCAGCCATGTCTTGAAAAAACCGGGTTCCCGCAGCTCTTTTCTATGAACATAGCCTAAATAGACAGCTTCATCCACTGCCTCCAGAGCCTTGTCTTCATCGCCGAGATAGCCGAAAGCAAGGCGATACATCGTGCTTTTATACTCTGTGACCAAAGCCACATAGGTCTTTTTATCGATTTCTTGGGCGCCAAATATCCCCATGTCCGCCCCCCTTCCTATCTATTAGAGAAACTAACCGGGGTTTTTCATTTCCCTGATCATGAAAATTTTTTGTAAAAAAACAGAACCCTTAGAAGAGTTCTGCTTGATCATGATTTTCCCTGTTACAGAGTACTAAGCTTTAACGGATTTATTGGCGGTAAAGACGACACTTAAAACCAAGGTGAGTACAGCGGGAATCAGCCACCCCAAACCTAAATGATAGAAAGGCAGCAGATTCAGCCCATCCCGGATAAAGGCCAGATTGATTCCCAGGGCTGCTCCCAAATCATAGAGAGTATCGAGGATGACGAAGAGTACAATGATGCCCGTTGTCCATACATAAACTGCCCGCCGGCCTTTATAGAAGTTGTGAAGAAGTGCAAGCATAATCAGCACAATAATGATCGGATAGACGAACTCCAACAGGGGTACGGATATCTTCAGAATATTAGCTAAGCCCATGTTCGCCAAAATAAAGCTGACCAAAGTAGTGATGATTGCTACGGTATTATAGCTCACCCGGTTATGGGTTAAACGGCTGAAATATTCTCCGCAGCTGGCCACCAGTCCAATCGACGTGGTGAGACAGGCCAGAGCCATCACGACCCCAATAATAGTCCGGCCCAGGACCCCTAACAAGGATTCACTGACAAAGATCAGCATCTGTCCATGATTAGTACCGGTAAATAAGGTACCCGTCGTCGCTCCGATATAAGCTAAGCCGATGTAGATAAAACATAAACCTGCCGCCGCAATCATCCCTGCCGTAATGGTGATTCTGGCTATTTGGTTGTTATCGGTAACCCCTTTATCTTTGATGCCTTTAACGATAATCATGCCAAAAATCACCGAGGCAATGGCATCCATGGTATTGTAACCTTCTAAAAATCCCCGGGAAAAGGGGTTGGTGTAGCTGCTTTGAGCCATCGTTCCCAAGGGATGGGTGACTCCGACATAAATAATAATCGCTAAAAAAATCAGCATGAGGGGGGTAAGGATTTTACCCACACTGTCGAGGATTTGGGTCGGTCTTAACACAAAAAATAAGGTGATGGCAAAAAAGGCCACCGACGTCAGCAGCAAAGCTAACTGAGGATGGATGGATTGGGTCACAGGAGCAATCGCTACTTCATACGTTGTAGCGGCGGTTCTGGGAATAGCCAGAAGCGGACCAATACAGAGAACGGAAATCGTGGTGATAATTTTACTGAAGGCGGGGTGAACCCGATTGGCGAGCAGTTCCAAATCGCCGCCGGCTTTCGCCACCGCAGTTACTCCTAAAAAAGGAAGGCCAACTCCTGTGGCAATAAAACCCAATAAAGCCCAGGAAAGCTGCTCTCCACTTTGCAAACCAAGCATAGGGGGAAAAATCAGGTTACCTGCCCCAAAAAACATAGCTAAAAGTGCGAATCCTGTAATTAAAATGTCCTTGCTGGAAAGCTTCATCTTTTCGACTCCTTATAGTGGTATTGATGGGAATTCTAATATTTATATTATTTTTTAAAAACTATTATAGAATAGCATTCACCCCAAAGGAATGTCAACCATGATTTGTCATTCATACTCTGTGCCAAAAACAAACCCAGTATCCCGATTGATCAGGATACTGGGTTTATCGGCGCCGGCCTTATAAGTTATTTAGTCTCTCTTCCCATTCAGTTTCTTTAAAACCTGTCAGTACAAAATCCTCCCCCAGCAAAAGGGGGCGTTTCACCAGCATGCCATCGGTAGCCAGAAGGTTCAACTGCTCTTCTTCAGTCATCATCGGCAGCCTATCCTTGAGATTTAAGCTCTTATACTGTTGACCGCTGGTGTTAAAGAAACGTTTCAAGGGCAACCCGCTAAGTTTATACCATGTCTGCAGTTCGGCAAAGGTTGGATTATCTCCTTTGATATCGCGGACTTCAAAGGAAAGCTTCTTTTCCTCTAACCATTTCCGTGCTTTTTGACACGTCGTGCATCTGGAATAACATATAAATTGCATTATTTCCCTCCTTACTGTCGGACCTTATTTTAGGCGCTGCCAAGTGTTGGTTATTTATTATACAACAAATCTTGGCCCAAACCACACCAAAACAAAATTTAAAGCATACTGAACCGCAAGAAAGGGCTTTCTTCGCCTACAGCATAGAGCTGCAAACGATGCAGAGCCCTGGTGCAGGCGATATAGAGCAGCCGTTTGTCCAGTTCGCTTTGGTAATTCTGCGCATCCGCTCCATGAATCAACGCACAATCAAATTCCAGCCCTTTTGCCCCATAGGCCGGGATGATTAAAATCCCTTTCTCCATTTCCCCTTCCCGGGGATGAACCAGACGGACTTTGATTTTCTGCTGAAGCCTCTTGTAGATCTCCTGACATTCCGCAAAGGTCTTGCCGATCACGGCAATGGTTTCAAATCCCTCTTCCTGAAAAGCCGCAATGTCCTGAACCATTTTTTCCGTCATCTCCTGCAGGTTGGCGGCGAGCTTTACTTCCGGTTCCGGACCGTGTCGTTCAAAGGGAAAACCGCCTCGGCTTTCTCCATAAATTCTCTGGGCAAAGGCACTGATTTCAAAGGTTGAGCGATAACCTTTGCTTAAGGTAAGTTTAAGGGTATGGGGGCGGTCAAGGATTTCCTTAACCTGGTCATAGGCTGCCTCATCCCCACTGCGCTCAATGCTTTGGGCCACATCCCCCAGGACAGTGAAATGAGCGTTGGGGAACAAAAGCTTAAACACCTGGTACTGCAGGGGGCTATAGTCCTGGGCTTCATCGATCACCACTTGCCTTATATCCGAGTAATGTTCTCCCTCCAGTCTCAGCTTAAGATAGAACAAGGCGGCGCTGTCTTCATAACTAAGCTCTCCTTTAGCCATATCTTCAAGGGTTCCCGCCAACAGCTCCTCAATCCCCTCAGGAAGCTCCAAGCCGTGGGCCAGCTTGCCCAAAAGCCGGCGGTCCTTCAATAAGCGCTCATAAACCGCTTGATAATCCACCTCGGTAAATCGATGAATTCTTTCTTTTAAAGCATGAGCCTCCCTTAAGGCCAGAAGCCGGGCATAGGGTTTGATCTCCAGCAAATGCTCCGGGTTTACGGCGACAAGTCGGGTCAGAACAACTCTGCGTTCTTTCTGCAAAGGATGAATCCGTTCCCATAAAGTTTTCTCGATACGTTTAAGCTGCTTGGTCATGGGTATGCCAATTTTATTATTCAAAAAGCGGCTTTTAATCAACTGTTTGGATTCGATTAATTGGCCGTGGTAATAGACATCCTCAAACTCGATAAGCTGATGGCCATAATGATAAATCAAGCGATCCAAGAGCTTTAAAAAGGACCGGGACCCTTTGAACATGATGTTCTTTTCCTTGCGGCTGCCCAGTGGTGTGTTCTGCCGGTTCAGCAGAAGCTCCAGCTGTTGATCCCTGGTCTCCACCCTGAATCTCCCTGAAAAGACGCGGCAGATTAAATCGTCGAAAGTAGCCTGCAACACATTCTCTTCCCCTAATTCAGGAAGCACTGTGGAAATGTACTGACAGAACACATCATTGGGCGAGATGATCAGGATATTATTGGAACGCAGGCGGGAGTTAAAGCCCTCATACATTAAATAAGCAATGCGATGCAAGGCGACGGAGGTTTTACCGCTGCCGGCCACCCCCTGCACGATCAGCACTTCATTTGACCTATCCCGGATAATTTCGTCCTGTTCCTTTTGCAGTGTTTCCACAATTTGCCGCATAGTGGGCGAAGAATTCCTGCCCAGAATCTCCTGAAGGGCATCATCCGTGATGCGGAGACTGCTGTCAAAGAAATACTTCAACTGGGAGTGTCTAATCTTATACTGTCTTTTTAAGGAAACCTCACCCTTGATTTCCCCCAGCGGAGCCTGGTACTTGGCCTCACCTAACTCATAGCGGTAAAAAATGCTGGAGATGGGTGCCCGCCAATCGTATACCCGGACATCCTGAGTGCGGGCATCAATCACATTATAAAGGCCGATATAGATCTTCTCCCGCTCATAGCCTTCTTCCTGAAAATCAAAGCGTCCAAAATAGGGAGAGCCCAGGATTTTTTTATAGCGCTCCACTCTCCTGGTGGTATGGGTAACCTTTTCTGTCTGGTTTTTAACGACAGCAAGGTATTGATTCATTTCAGTCAGCCGGGTAAAATCCCTGGAATAGTGAACAGTATTTTCATACATTTCTTTACGAAAGGCGATCAGTTCTTCCTTGCTTAATGCCGCATTCTTCAGTTCTTCCTCCATCTGCTGATTGACTAAATCCAGGACTTCCGACAGATAGTACTGCTCCTCCTCTGCTTGGCCCCCCTCCTGGTCTTGGCCTTGTATATCGTCCTGCATCAGAATTCCTCCCTCTGTCTAGTGACCATGGTGTATTGCTTCAACACTTTTCATTAAATGTTTATCTTGACATTCTTCTCAAGCCATGATATGATATATGTGAGATGTATTTATAATGTTATTTTTATGCCTATTTTTTTATTATACACTAAAATCCTCAGATCGTAAACACTGCTTGTTACATTCTTTTTATAGAATCTTTTTATAAAATAAGACTTAGCCATCAGAGAACTATTCCCTGCTGACTAAGCCTTTTTATTATCCTTTTAACACACAAGGCCGCTTAGACCTCCGTGCAGCTTATTGCCAATCTCAAGATTAATGGATATCCCTTTTCTTAAACCTCCCACCTTTGACTTCTCCCACATCTGAGATAATCACAAAGGCAGAGGGATCGATTTCCCTGATAATATCTTTCATTTTGGCTTCTTCCAGCCGGGTAAAAACACAGAAAATGATATTCTTATCGTCTCCGGAGAAGGAGCCCTCTCCTTTTAAATAGGTCACTCCACGGCCTAATCTTTGCATAATGGTTTCGGCGATGACCTGATTGCATTCACTGATGATATAAACGGACTTCATATCTTCAAAGCCTTTAACCACGATATCGATGGTCTTAAAAGCAATATAGTAGGTTAACATGGAATATAAGGCGTTATCCAGGCCATAGACAAAGGCAGCCACGGAGAAAATAATAACATTGATAATCATGATAATCTCGCCTACGGAGAAAGGAAGTTTTTTCTCGATAAGAATGGCTAATGTCTCCGTTCCATCGAGAACTCCGCCGTTACGGATAACCAAGCCGACTCCAAAGCCCAGCATCAAACCACCGAAAACCACAGCCAAAATCTCGTCATGCACTACAGGGGCCAAATCATGCATGAGGAAGGTTGAAACAGCCAAAGTGAGAATTCCGTAAAGCATGCTCACCGCAAAGGTCTTGCCAATTTGCTTATACCCCAGAAAAAAGAAAGGTAAGTTAAGCAGAAATAAAAATACCCCGAGTTTGATGGGGGTTAAATGGGAAAGCATCATGGAGACTCCGGTAACTCCTCCATCAATAATATGATTAGGAATCAATATCCCCTCAAGGCCAAAAGCCATTGCAACCGCTCCGAAGGTTATAAAAAACGCCCTCTTCACGAGGCTTCTTATTTTCATCTTTTGATGATTTCTTGTTAAACAGGCTTGTACTATAGCTTCTTCTTCAACCAATATGCATTCCTCCACTCTTT
Source organism: Desulfitobacterium chlororespirans DSM 11544 (assembly GCF_900143285.1). Classification (NCBI taxonomy): domain Bacteria; kingdom Bacillati; phylum Bacillota; class Clostridia; order Eubacteriales; family Desulfitobacteriaceae; genus Desulfitobacterium; species Desulfitobacterium chlororespirans. The sequence continues at coordinate 170,509 of NZ_FRDN01000008.1, read as the reverse complement.
CATCTTATACATTTTTTACCATTAGGCTTTAAACAATTAATTTTATCTTATCTGCATAGAATTAAGCAAGATTTTTATAGATAATTTTTTATCCTTGCTTAAAGCTATTTTTTCTGAGACAGCAAAATAAGCCATCCTCAGCTCAGGATGGCTTATTGGACCGATGAAGGGCTAATCTTGAACAACTCCATAAAAGTTATTCAATAAGACCTGGAGCGGATCATCCAGATAAGTTAAGGCCTGCTTTTTAATCTCTTCGGGGACATGACCATAATAGGCTTCTGCCAAGGCTCCCGTTATGCAAGCGATGGTATCACTGTCCCCGCCGATGGATATGGCATTTCTTATGGCATCTTCAAAGTTCTCAGACTCCAGGAAGGCCCGGATAGCCTGGGGTACACTGCCTTGGCAGGAGACATCAAAGGTATACCCATTCCTGATCTTCGCTAAGGGTTCATTCAGATTATAACCGAACTCCTGCTCAACCGTCTCTTTCAGCTTACTTTTTGTTTCTCCATGCTTAGCGAGAAATACAGCCGCTGCCGTGGCCTGAGCTCCCTTGATTCCTTCAGGATGACTATGGGTGACTTCGGCACTCTGCTTGGCTGCCGCCAGCACTTCATCCAGTGTTTTATAGTAAAAGCCGATGGGGCTGACCCGCATAGCGGAACCATTGCCCCAACTGTTGTAGGGCTCATTCTGACCGGACTCGGCCCAGGCTTTGAAACTCCGCCCATATCCTGCCTGGGGGTACCGCTGAAACCAGGCCCGATAGGCTTTCCCGAAAGGCAGCTTATGGATAAGTGCATCCATAGTGGCCATGGTCAATACAGTATCATCCGTAAACCGTGAACGGGAGGAAAACAGCGGAAAGTCCTTACTCTTTATATTCGCGAATTCATAGACAGAACCAATGATATCGCCAACGACAGCTCCGAGCATTTTCCTCACATCCCTTCAGTTTTCATCGTTCCAGCAAAGCTGAACTTAGTTTCCTCAAAGAAACCTTCCCGTAACTGAGCCCTGCTCACTTTTTATCTGTTCAGGTGTTCCAGCCGCCATGACCCTGCCCCCTTTGTGGCCCCCTTCGGGACCGAGGTCGATAATCCAATCGGATGCCCGCATAACTTGTTGGTTATGCTCCACCACAATGACTGTGCTCCCGGCATCCACCATCCGGTTCAGCAGAGCCAGAAAGTTCTCTACATCCAGCGGATGGAGTCCTGCTGTGGGTTCATCAATGAGATAGAGATTCGGCTTTCCCTCGTTGCCGATCAGTTCCTTAGCCAGCTTGAGGCGTTGCCCTTCACCGCCGGATAAAGTAGTCAGAGTCTGCCCCAGCTCAAGATAGCCTAAGCCCACTTCTTTAAGCAGCTCCAGGACTTTAGTAATCCGGGGATGCAGGGCGAAGACTGCCAAGGTCTCTTCCACGGACATGCGCAGGACATCTTTAATACTGTGTCCCTTATACTTTACTGAAAGCACTTCATCCTGAAACTGGTCGCCATGACAGACCGGGCAGGAAACCTCCAAATCCTCAAAGAACAACATATTGCTGACCACATAGCCCAGCCCTTCGCAATTCTCACAGCGGCCTCCCCGGCTATTGAAGGAAAAGTGCCTGGGGGTAATTCCCTTCCTTCTCGCCTCACTTAGATTGCCAAAAATCTTCCTGATTTCTGTGTAGACACCGGAATAGGTGGCCACATTAGAGCGTTTCATCCGGGTAACGGGAGATTGCTCTACGGTGATAATCTGCTCAAATAGTTCAGTACCCGTGACATGATTGCGCTTCATGGGATCCCCTTGATTTCTGAACTTTCCTTTGGCTAAGACCTCAAACACCAAGGTGGATTTTCCGGAGCCCGAGACACCGGTCACACTTATTAAACACCCTACCGGAAATCTTACATTGACGTTCTTAAGATTATAGAGATCGCCACGATGGACTTCGATAAACTCCCCCGTTCCTTTGCGGTAAGAGTGGATTTCCCGTACAGGCTGGTTAAGATAAAGGCCGGTAACGGAGCTGCCTTGCTCCTTCAGTTCAGCAATGCTGCCCTGGCCGACAATCTCGCCGCCAAGTTTCCCTGCACCCGGACCTATATCGACAATGAAATCTGCGGCACTCATCACATCCGTATCATGTTCAATAACGATGACGGTATTGCCTAAGTCCCTTAACTCCTTAAGAATCTGGATGATCCCCTGGGTATCCTGGGGATGAAGACCGATAGTGGGTTCATCCATAATATAGATAATCCCGGTCAATGTGGAGTCTAAAATTGCCGCCAATTTAATTCTCTGGGCTTCCCCGCCGGATAAGGTCATGGTTTGGCGGTCCAGAGATAAATAGCCCAACCCCACCTTGACAATCCTTCGTATCTTTGTTTTCAAATCATTAAGATAGGATGCCACAAGGTCTTGATGGGTGCCGGTTACCGAATCCTCCAGCTTGATCAGCCAATCCTGCAACTCCTCTAATGATAATGAAGCCAGTTCCGGTAAGCGGGTTCCTAATACGGTCACACTGCGGCTTAACCCATTCAAGCGTTCCCCCGCGCAGTCCGGGCAGATTTGCTCGGCAAAGTAAGCGGATAACCCTCTGGAGTCACCGCTTTTTTCAGCGATGCGCCGCCACAAAACGGGATAGATTCCTTCGAATCTTCCTCCCCCCACCGTTTTTGGTGCCTGGATATCCGGGAAAAACTCCTTAACTTGGTCGCTGTCCACGCCGTAAAAGAGAATGGCTTTTTGCACATTAGTAAATTCTCTCACCGGGGTGTCCGGTTCAATAGGAACACCATAATGCTGAAAGGCATTGTAGAGAACTGAGATTTGGTAGTCCTTATATTTTTGCTCCCAAAAATCGACGGCTCCAGCTTCCAACGACAGCTTTTCATTGACTACATTATCCTTATTGACCTGTAGTATCTTCCCTAAGCCTTGACAGGTCGGGCAGGCCCCTTCCCGGGTGTTATAGGAAAAATAAGTCCGGGTTAGTTTGTCCATTTTGTAGCCGCAATGATTGCAGTACATATAGACTTTAAACTCATCTTCCCTCTTCTCCAGTTCCTCCTGGCATTGATCCGCTCTGATGTCTCTATGGCAATGAGGACAGGTCCGTTGACTAAGCTTCTCATAAATCATCCGCAGTTCAGTATAGATATTGGTTACCGTACCCACTGTAGAACGAGGATTTTTGCGGTATTCATTTTGAGTGATGCGTATGGCTGGAGAGGCATTGCGCAACTCATCCAGCTTCGGTTTATGAATCCCTTGGTACCCGATAGCCTCCAAATACTGTCTCTGACACTCTTGGTAGAGGACATCGATCGCCAGAGTTGTTTTTCCTGAACCCGACAAGCCTGTAAAGATCACTAATTTATTTCTCGGCAGGGTTAAAGAAATATCCTTAAGATTCCCTTCTTTAACCCCATGCAAATAAATATCTGCCATTTGAGTCACCCCCTTCTCTATAATACCCTATTCCAGGCGTTCTAGATAGGAATTGGCAGAAATTGCATCTTGATGGCAATAGCTTTGTGGTGAGAAGACGAAAGTTATATCTCCAGGATTTTGCTTTACACCGGTCGCTCCATAAGCTGCGCGGACAAAACTAACGCGAAAAGCCCGCCGCTCCGAAAGGTGCCCGCCCAAATCGCTCCTGCTCAATGGGCGGTTGGAAACGTCCTGTTTCCGACCTTTCTCCGCTGCGTGCTTTTCGCGAAGTTTTGTTTCCGCTCGCTTAAATTCGCTTCCCTCGTGTAAATCAAAATCCTTGGGCCGCTTCCTGGGTCTGTGCATGCAAGGCGTTGGGGGAACTGAAGGGAAGCCGTAAGATGATCTGAGCCGTTTTTTCCGTCTTTACCGACGCCGCTTTGAGCGGCAAGGTCGGCGTGGCTCAAGAAAGGCTCTGGAGAAGGCCCAAGAAAAACTAACGCAAGGCCCGCAAGCAGTAGCTTTACGTACATAAGCGAACGGATTTAGCGGAGGGGCGGTCTGGTGAACGAAGCTTTCTTAACGTAGCGGAGCCACGGTTAACATGCAGAAAGCAGCGGGGTTTGGCGTAGCTGTTAAGAAAGCGAGTGAACCAGCCCCGAAGCTATGGAGTACGCGTTGTGCGTAAAGCTACGCGACCCGAACCACCTTTTTACACTCCGATGATACCACCAGAGACATAAGAATCCATTTCGGATTAATGTACACATCCGGACCCGCTATAGATCTTTTTACCCAGAACTTTCTCTACGAAAACCTTCACAAGTTCGGGATCAAACTGGGTTCCTGCATTCTTGATCAATTCTGCTACGGCCACTTCTTCAGGCAAAGCTTTGCGATAGCTTCTCTCACTGATCATGGCATCGTAGGAATCGGCAATAGCTATAATTCTAGCCTGAAGAGGAATTTCTTTCCCCTTTAAAGCTTTAGGATATCCTGTGCCATCCCATCGTTCATGATGGGCGAGGACGTACTCTGCCATTTCCGACATCTCTTTGATAGTACACAGCAAACGGTAACCGATCTCGGGATGACGCTTAATCTCTTTCCATTCATCATCCTGGAGTTTACCCGGCTTGTTTAAAATGGCTTCACTAATGACAATTTTCCCAATGTCGTGGAGCAGACCCACTGTCTTAAGTTCCTCAATTTCGTCATTGGAACAATCCAGTTCGGTAGCTGTTTTCCTGCATAATTCTGAGACTCTATGAGAATGCTGCTCTTCCCGTTTGTTCTTTTCATGCAGGGTCTTAATAATGGTGTCAATGGTGTTGCTTCTAATACTGGGGCTTTCCGACAGCTTGTTCTTATACATATAATCTTCGGCTTTTTTCAACAGTTCACTAATGGTCATTTCGGAAGTTTCCATGGTTTCGTAACCAAAAGAGACGGACAATTCGAAGGCACCGATTTTTTCCTGCAAGGCCATGGCTTTAATCCCCTTGATCACCCTTCGCGCCTCAAGTTCAGTGGTTCTGGGCATGAGAATAATAAACTCGTCCCCACCAATCCTGGCCACCACGTCATCCTGCCGGCACCCCTCCTGAATGACTTCAGCTACTTTGCGAATCAACAGATCCCCATAAGCATGCCCGAAAGAATCATTGACAAGCTTTAGCCCGTTGACATCCGCCATCGTAATCGTCAAGGGCAAATCCTGATTAAAGTCAATGCGGGTGAGCTTCTCTTCCAGAAATCTGCGATTATAGAGACCGGTAAGCTGATCATGGTAACTTAAATATTCGATCTTCTCTTGCTTTTCTTTAACAGATTGTAAACTTAATTTATACCTTTCTTTTTCCCAAAAGAGCTCCTCATTCTTTTGCCTGAGTTCGTTAACAAGACGACTATCCTGCAAGATGAACACAAAACCTATGACATCATGGAGTCTTCTATCCTTAATCTGTTTGCATACTGCATTGACGGGCAAGGTCCCTTGATCCTTCTTGATTACTTCTATATCCGTATACTTAAGATCCCTGTTTTTCATTTGGAGCAAGTCAAATTTGCCTTGATCCCCTTCCCGAAAAAGAAATCCCAAAGTGTGGTCCATAACCTCATCTGCATCATAACCAAGCAAAGCTTTCATTTGGCTGGATACCTTCCGTATCCGGCCTTCCTGGTCCGCCACAATCACCATATCCAGCGTTTCATTCATAATCTCCTGCATAATGATGCTTTCAGGAAGTTTAAAAAAGTTATAACGGGTTACCACAACAAAAACACCCAAAATCATGATGAGAGAGTAAAGTTGTCCCATCCCGGGAAAATCAATGTGGAGCAGGGCAGGTAAAATGGTTTGGGTCATCAAGTTTAATAAAAATGGGATCAGGCTTGTGATGACGAGGATCCGGGATTGTTTTTTAATCCGGATATGGGGAGATGCATACCCCCACTTAAACATCAAGGCAATGGCGATAAGCAAATAGGAAAAGTTATACAAAAAGTCACCGGCATAGAAAAATTTGACCACTTGGGCAGGAGTCTCCAGATTCGGGCCAAAAAAGAATACGGCAAGTACGTAAAAAACAAAACCAGGCAAAAAGATTATGAACTTAACCCCGGTGTTTTTGACAAGAGGGCTTTCGGTGATGTGCAGAACAAGGTAAAGAATCAGAGCGCTAAAACTGCACCAACCCAAGGCGGCCAGCTTATTCCAAAAGGAAAAGGTGAAGGCATCCTGAGCCAAATAAGCAAAGGCATAGGCAAAAGACCAAATTGAATAACTCAGACATAAAAGGAGAAAAGATTGATGAATGCGGGATTGAGGGCTCTGTCTGTATGTGTAAATACCAAAAGACATATAAATAACTGCGGCAAGTAAAGAAAATGCTGAAAGCAAACTATGTATGGTCATTGGTTTCTCCTTATTTTCAACATAGCAAAAATCAAGCCCTGTTCATTGGCAATGAATAGGGCTTGATACTCATAGGGCTGGCTGTCTTAAACCGTACGGAAATTAAGCTCCACATCCCCAATCGAGGTCTTGACTTTGGTCCGGTAAATAGAACATTCCTTACCAGCGGGAAGGGCTCCTCCTTCAAGAATTTTAGGAGGACGGATATCGCACACGACTTGAGATTGTGAGAGCCCGGTCATGGCATTGCCACTGATAATATTGGCAATTTCACCTAAAGCCGATTTCACAAAGTCGTCGATTTCATTAAACTCCATGCCACTCATCATTTTGACCATTTCCAGAGTGGTGTCCTTAGGAAAGCTGTACATTACCTCTCCGGCCAGATCTCCCGTAATCTCAATGACAATATTAACTTGTTCTTTAGTTTCCTCGCAGTTTTCTGTGGGTTGACTTGAGTCCGTAGATACATCCAGATCCAGTAAGAGCTTAAAGGTTTGGCTGGCTGCATTGGAAAAGGGGGTCAGAAGGTCTTTCGTGCTCATTGCTTGCCCTCCTTGCTTCTTGCATATTCGGCTATTTTCTGATCATCAGCTACCACATGATTGATCAGCCATGCCAAAAGTTTCCCCCCAAATTGCTGCATAAGCTCTTCTTTAAAGCCTTCTTTTGCGTACTCCCGGGATACAACAACCACATAAGCAACCATATTTTTATGTATCATCTGATGCTCTTCAAAATGCGGATAGCCAATCTCCAATTGATAAGCCTCTTCATCGGCAAAGTGAGTCACCACATAGTCTTTCATAAATTCGAGGGTTTCATTGACCTTTTCAACTTTTTGTTCCCATGGTTTGTCGGAACGCAATGTTTCCACAAAGCTCCCTACCCGTGAAAACAGCTCCTCATGCTGACTGTCAATAAGAGGATCGCCGACCTTATATTTTTCCTTCCAGATCATAGACTGACTCCTTTCACTCTCTCCTCAAATAATTCCTATAATTAGTCCCTATAATTCCTTCTCATTATAACATAAGTGAAAATCCTATCAAAGAGTAATTATTCTTTGCTTTTACCGTTGAATGGGAGTGACTGTAGCGGCATAATAAAGGATCACAAAAATAATGACCAGCACAATAGTCCCAAAAATGATCTTATGCCAATACAGATTCCATTGCTCACTTATGAATTGAGTCCGGTTCCTGTGTTCGACAAACTTCCTCAGCCACTCTCGTTTCCACCAGCCCAGGATGAAGATAAGAATCAATGCCACAAGGGTAACCACCACAGGGTTGAGGTTTTCCAAGGCTAAGCCATTGCCCATAAAGGTCAGGACAGCATAACCCGGCAGCCGGCCTGCCACAGAGATCAGAACCAAGGTGCGGATGGGAATTGTCGTTAGTCCGGCAATAAAGGCAATAAGATCGTCTGGAAAAGCGGGCAGAAGAAAAATGAAAAAGAATACCCAGGCTCCTTTTTCCTCCGTCAGATGGTCAAAGCGCTCCATCGTCTTCTTGTCCACAAACCGTTCCACAAAAGGACGCCCCAATTTCCGGGAAAGAAGAAAAACCAGAGTAAAACCAAGGGTGGCACCCAGCATTGTGTAAAGCAAGCCCAGTAAGGGGCCGAATAAAAATCCGCCAATGACCCCAATCACCTGGCCGGGTATGGGAGCAATCAAGATTTGCACGATCTGCAGAAGCATAAAAACCAGTGGTCCCCACGTCCCTGAGCGAATGATGATCTCCCTGACCTGATCCGGATCACTTAAAAGAGCTAAGTAGGGCCAGCCCCAATAGAGCAAAGAACCTATACTCACGATGGATATCAGTAAAATAATCAAAAACGAAGGCTTTTGATGCTGCTTTTGCTTCATAGCTTCTTATTCCTTTAGATGTAATATTAAACTTAATGACACTATTATAAATTAAAAAATGTCTGCATGAAATATCAACTTTTGACATTCTATTTTACCCGGAAAGGATTTACTAAATTAAAGAAATATTTCTCCGCATTGCTGACCGAATAGTGCGATTGCTTGGGTTATGAGTAAATTTCTGCTATAATATGGTTAAATCTAAAAAATAAAAAAGAAGGAGAATTGCTTATGCTTGATCGTGAAGTTGCTTCATTGCTCAATGAACAAATCAACAAGGAACTCTATTCTGCTTATCTCTACTTGGATATGTCCGGTTATTATGCCGACAATGGTTTGGATGGCTTTGAAAATTGGTTTTATATCCAAGCCCAGGAGGAAAGAGATCATGCCATGCTCTTCCGGACTTATCTTCTCAACAACGATGAGAAAGTCACTCTCGGCGCCATAGCAGCTCCCGACCTTACTTATGAAGATTTTAAGGCTCCCCTTCTGGCTGCCTTGAAGCACGAGCAATTGGTGACAGCCTCTATCAACACCATTTACGCCGCGGCCTACGAGAAGAGAGATTTCCGTACCATGCAGTTTTTAGACTGGTTCGTCAAGGAGCAAGGTGAAGAAGAGAAAACCTCCACAGATCTGATCAGCAAATTTGAACTTTTTGGCCAAGATCCCAAAAGCCTCTATATGCTGAACCAAGAGCTTGGAGCTCGGGTCTATTCCGCACCTTCGCTGGTTCTCTAATTAATTGAAGAAGGCATGAAGTATTCATCAACGATGCTCCTGCCTTCTTTCTCTTTTCTTTTGATCTCCTCATTAACATTTGTTAAGTTAATCTAAAAAATTATCTGAACCTTTAAAAATTGAATAGTTGTAAATTCCTATAAGAATGATAAAATACATTTGGGATACAAAATACATTAGAAACTCACAGAAGAAAAAGGAACAAAAAGGAGAAGAGAAGATGAAAAAAGTTACATCCGTTCTATTGGCTGTCTTGATGGTAGCCCTTTTAGCTACCGGATGCGGCAGCAGCGCTCCAGCCGCCAAAGATGGAGGCAATAGCGGCACCCCCAGCGCCTCCGGCCAGGGTTTTGAGATCGCTCTCATTACCGACAAAGGCAATATCGATGACAAGTCCTTTAATCAGGGATCATGGGAAGGTGTCGTTGAATTCGCCGAAGCCAACAAGGTTACCCACAAATACTACAAACCTGAAGAAGCTACCGACGCAGGCTATCTGGCCGCCATTGATTTAGCCGTTACCGGCGGTGCCAAGGTCATTGTCACCCCCGGCTTCCTGTTTGAGGTACCTATCTTTGAAGCCCAAACAATCTACCCTGATGTAAAGTTCATCCTTTTGGATGGAGCACCTCACACTGCCGACTATGCAACTTTTGAAACCAAAGACAATGTAGCCAGCATTATGTATGCTGAAGAAGAATCCGGTTATCTAGCCGGTTACGCCGCCGTTATGGATGGCATGACCAAGCTTGGCTTCATGGGCGGTATGGCTGTTCCTGCCGTACAAGCTTTCGGTTACGGCTATTTGCAGGGTGCTGAAAAAGCTGCCGCAGAACTCGGTCTGGCTGATGGAGCAATCTCGGCAATTTACCATTACACCGGGGATTTCGCTGAGACAGATACCAATAAAGCCACCGCTAAAACCATCTATCAAGGCGGTACTGAAGTGATCTTTGCCTGCGGCGGTTCCGTTGGCAAGAGCGTCATGTCTGCCGCTGCTGAAGCCGGTAAAAAAGTCATCGGTGTTGACGTTGACCAACGCTATGACAGTGAAACCGTCATCACTTCCGCAACCAAAGGTCTGCGGGCTTCCGTCGTTCAAGTTCTGGAGTCCATTTACAAAACCAACAGCTGGAGCACTTTTGCCGGACAAACCACCTATTTCACAGCAGCCAACGAGGGAATCGGACTCCCCACCATTGTCATCGGGGATGCCAATGCCAAAGCCTTTGACCGCTTCGAAAAATTCACCATGGAACAATATGAAGGCGCGTTTAAATCTTTAGTGGATGGTACTGTGGATCCGATCCGCACCATCGATGTTGAAGACGCCAACGGTTACGCCACTGCGGATGAGCTGGTATCCGGACTTAAGCTCAGCAAAGTTAAGGTTGAAGTAAGATAATTTAAACAGCACTTGATCGGGGAAAGGGAATACCCTTTCCCCTTTCCTCTATTCGCATGTCCATGACTACCTACGAAGAGGGGTTATTATGAACGATTATATTATTGAGATGCTCAACATCACCAAAGAATTCCCCGGCATCATCGCCAATGACAATATCACTCTGCGTTTAAAAAAAGGCGAGATTCATGCTCTGCTGGGAGAAAACGGTGCCGGAAAATCCACCCTGATGAGCGTTTTATTCGGTTTGTATCAACCGGAAAAAGGCGAAATCCGCAAGAACGGCAACACCGTAAAAATCAACAATCCCAATGACGCCAATGCCTTAGGAATCGGCATGGTCCATCAGCATTTTAAACTGGTGGAGATCTTTACCGTTCTCGAAAATATTATCTTGGGAGTTGAGCCCCATGCCCTTGGTTTTTTACAAAAGAAAAAAGCCAGGGAAAAAGTCGTTGAACTGAGCAAGCAGTATGGACTGGAAGTCAGTCCTGATGCTCTCATTGAAAAAATATCCGTGGGCATGCAGCAAAGGGTTGAGATTCTCAAAATGCTCTACCGGGATAATGAGATTTTAATCTTTGATGAACCCACAGCGGTTTTAACCCCTCAGGAAATTGATGAACTTATGGAAATCATGCGCCGTTTTGCCAAAGAAGGCAAATCGATCTTATTCATCACTCATAAATTAAACGAGATCATGGCAGTTGCCGATCGTTGCACCGTATTGCGCAAAGGACAATATGTAGGCACTGTTGACATAAAAGATACCACAAAAGAAGAACTCTCCCGGATGATGGTGGGCCGGGATGTAAGTTTCCGGGTTCAAAAAGAAACCAGCACCCCAGACCGGGTGGTCTTATCTGTAAGAAATGTCTCCGTTCCCTCCAAAACCAGTAAGAAAAATGCTGTCAGCAACGTGTCTTTCGATGTTCGCGCCGGTGAAATCGTCTGCCTGGCCGGTATCGACGGCAATGGACAGACCGAATTCGTCTCTGCCCTGACCGGGCTGGAAAAACATACCGGCGGTACGATTACCCTTTGCGATCAGGATATCAGCAAAGCTTCCGTCCGCACCCGTTCCCAAGCAGGGATGAGCCATATTCCTGAAGATCGGCACAAATACGGCCTGGTGCTGGATTATACTCTGGAAGACAATTTGGTCATCCAGCGTTATTGGCAGCCACAGTTCCAACGGTTTGGCTTTATCAGGCGCAAAGCCGTGCGCTCCTATGCCGAAGGATTAATCAAACAATACGATGTACGCAGTGGACAAGGACCTCTGACCATCGCCCGCAGTATGTCCGGGGGAAATCAGCAAAAAGCTATTATCGGCAGGGAAATCGATAAGGATCACGAACTGTTGGTGGCCGTGCAGCCTACCCGGGGCCTGGATGTAGGTGCTATCGAATATATCCATAAGCAACTGGTAGCCAGGAGAAATGCCGGAAAAGCGGTTTTGCTGGTCTCCCTGGAACTCGATGAGGTCATGAATGTCAGTGACCGGATTCTGGTCATGTATGAAGGGGAAATCGTGGGCGAACTGGACCCCAAAACCACCACCGTACAGGAGCTGGGTCTTTACATGTCCGGGGCAAAACGCAACCTGAAGGAGGGCTCCCATGCAGGATAAAACATCGCTTACTTCAAAACCCTCTCTAATCAATAAGTTTATCCACAGCAAAGGCTTTTCGGCCTTCACGGCCGCCCTGATGTCTATTTTCCTGGGCTTTGTCTTTGCTTTCCTGATCATGGCCTTTGCCAGTCCCGACAACGCCGCTTCCGGACTGAAAATGCTGCTCTTCGGCGGCTTCAAGCGCCTGGCTGATGTCTTCTATTTTGCCACACCGATCCTGATGACCGGGTTAGCCGTTGGCTTTGCTTTTAAAATGGGGCTCTTCAACATTGGGGCCGCCGGTCAATACACCATGGGCATGTTCTTCGCCTTGTATGTGGGATTTATGTGGGACCTTCCCGATGGCATCCACTGGGTGGCCTGCGTTATAGCTGGAATGATCGGCGGACTTCTCTGGGGTTTGATTCCAGGTCTCTTTAAAGCTCTGCTTAATGTCCACGAGGTCATCACCTCCATCATGTTCAACTACATCGGAATGTATTTGGTGGATATGCTTATTCAGAGCAATGCTGCTATGTATGTTTCCTCCAAGACCCGTACTGCCTATCTTCCCGCTTCCGCTCAATTACCCAGTCTAGGCATAGAGCGTTCCAATGCCAATATCTCGATTATCCTGGCTGTCCTAATCGCTGTTCTTCTCTATATCATCTTAAATAAGACCACCTTTGGCTATGAGCTCAGAGCCACAGGCTTTAATAAATTTGCCAGCACTTACGCCGGAATGAACGGCAAGCGCAATATTATTCTCACCATGGGGATCGCCGGAGCCATGGCTGGCTTGGGGGGCGCTTTTGCTATTCTGGCTCCTTCCACTATTCAGGGCAGCAGTATGACTTATGAACCCATTAACGTCATCGCCGCCAACGGTTTTAACGGGATCGCCGTAGCCCTTCTGGGCAGCAATAATCCCCTGGGAATTATCTTTGCCGCAGTATTTATTTCTCACATCCAACGAGGGGGCACCCTGGCCAGCCTCTACGGTTACAAGCCGGAGATTATTGATATCGTTATCGCCGTCATCATCTATTTCTCAGCTTTTGCTATGCTGATGAATACTACGGTAGTATCCTTCTTTAAAAAGCTTTTCAAGAAAAGCTCCGCAACATCCAAGGAGGAGGCGTAATTATGGATACCGTATATTATTTGGTTCAGAACACGCTTCCTGTGGCAATCCCCCTGCTCTTAGTGGCCTTGGGCGGGATGTTCAGCGAACGCAGCGGCATCATCAACATCGCCCTGGAAGGGATTATGCTCTTCGGCGCCTTCTTCGGCTGTCTCTTTGTTTACTTTATTCAAGGCTCTTCCCTGAACCCGCAGTATATACTCTTGCTGGGCATGGCAGTGGCCGCCCTGGCTGGCATCATCTTTTCCCTATTGCTATCTCTCGCCACAGTGACGATGAAGGCCGACCAAACCATCTCGGGAACGGCTTTAAATATGCTGGTTCCCGGCATGATCCTGCTGTATGCGAAAATGTTCTTTAACAGCGACGGTATCACCACCAACGTGAATTTTTACCTGCGCAAGGTTCCCGTTCTGGGAGATTTGCCAGTCATCGGCAAATTATTTTTTCAAAACACCTATATCACCGTCTATATCGGTTTCCTTTTCCTGATTATCGCCGCGATCATCTTCTATAAGACGCGCTTTGGTTTGCGCCTGAGGGCCTGCGGCGAGCATCCTCATGCTGCGGATTCAGTGGGCATCAATGTTTATGTTATGCGTTACGCAGGAGTCAGTATGTCCGGTTTTCTGGGCGGAATGGGCGGATTTTTCTATGCTGTGGGAGTCATGAACAGCAACATCAACGGCCACACCGGAGTAGCGGGATTCGGCTTCTTAGCCCTGGCCGTCATGATCTTCGGACAGTGGAAGCCTTTTCAGATTCTGCTGGCAGCCCTCTTCTTTGCCTTCCTGCGCACCTTAGCCTATTCCATTGCCCTTATTCCCTTCCTCCATGACCTGAACATCAACCAAACCTTCTACAAAATGCTGCCCTACCTGGCGACAATGGTGGTCCTGGCCTTCACCTCACAAAAATCCCGAGCGCCGAAAGCTGAAGGGATACCTTACGACAAGAGCCAGCGCTGATCAGCTATTAAACCATGCTTTCCTAATTGGCATTGTTGATAGTATAGGTTTTAGCGGAAATAAATTTTAGCTTCTGACCCCGGCTGAACAGACAGCCGGGGATTTATTATGTTTATAAAGAGATTATTCTTAAGGGCGGGGAGGTATTGATCTGCCCAACTCGTGAATACTAAAGAGTAGTGACCCGTAAGCATACTGCTTCAGTATAAAGAACGGATGATACGCTTTGAAACTCAGAACCTTTATTCTCATTTCCTTGTCTTCTTTCGCCCTGTTTGCCTGGGCCGTTAAATCCTCCTGGGCGCTGGATGCTCCCATGAGTGAGGAGGCGGTGGCCGGTAAAGAAGTATGGCAGCGCTATAACTGCGTCAGCTGTCATACTTTATTCGGCAATGGCGGCTATGTAGGCGGAGATTTAACTCAGATCACGGCGCGGCGCAGCCCTGAGCAGCTGAGTGATTTTTTCAGCAACCCGCCAGTCATTCCACCCCATCAAAAAGAGACCCATGTCGCTTTAACTGAAAAAGAAACCCAGGCTATGACTGCCTATTTCGACTACCTGAACACCATTCCCACTTTAGGCTGGCCTCCTCAGCCAAGGGTGCTAAAAGGCGGGGATGCCCCTTGAAAACCTTCTCCGGAAAACAAATCGCCCGCAGATATGTCCTCTATGGTGTGTTCCTTTTTGCCATTCAGGGCATAGTCGCCCTGCTGGGAGCGACTTCATTGATATTTCCCGATTTGCCCTCCCCTGTTTCCTATGCATACGGCCGGGCAGTGCACCTGGCCCTGGCTACTTTTTGGCCGGTGATCGGTATGATGGGGATGGTCTATTACTACACCGTGGAGCAGCTTAAGGCAGATATCTACTCGCCGAAGATAGCCAGATGGCAGTTTCTGATCTTATTAATGGCTTCAGGAGGGCTCCTGGGAACATTAGCCTTGGGGATCGGCAACGGTCGGGAGTATCTGGATGGATTGCCTGTTTTTTATCTGGGAATTTCTCTGGGGCTGTTGCTCGGGGCCTATAATTTAATCCGGACCCTTTGGCAGAACAAACAAAAAATAACCCCTGCTGCCGGAATTATGGCAGTAGGGGCAGTGTTTCTCTGTGTGCTGATCATCCCTAATGTTTTAAGATTCACTAATCCCGTGGCTGATGAAGCGGTAAAATTCTGGGTCGTCCATCTGTGGGAAGAGATGGCTTTTGAACTCACCACCAGTGGTTTCATCGCTTCCTTTTTTGTCACAGCCGGTATTGCGGAGAAAAGGGATATAGAAAAGTGGCTTTACTTAGAAGCCACTCTCTCAGTGATCGGAGGATTATTCGGCACGGGGCACCATTACTTCTGGATTGGCTTTCCCCCGGTTTGGCTCTTTCTCGGCACGTTTTTCAGCCTCATTCAGGTCCTGCCCGTCTTTCTCCTGGCTTATCTGGTCTATAAAGGCTTTAAGAAACATAAACCTTTCAGCCTCCGGGAAAAGCTTGCTGTTGGGCTGATTTTAAGCAGTATCTTTCATCATCTTACCGGAGCGACTCTTTTCGGGATCTTGATCACGATCCCCTGGATCAATGTCTATGTCCATGGCACCTATATAACCTCAGGCCATGCCCACCTGGCCTTGTTCGGCACCATCGGCTTTCTGGTTCTGGCCGGTGCCTATACTATTTTAAGTGAGAAAGAACCCTTGGACAAAAAAGCCTATGGCTATGGCCTATCCGGAGTCATTCTCCTCAATCTTGGCCTGATCGGCATGAGCAGCAGCTTGATCCTAGCCGGTTTTTTGCAGACTTATCTGTGGCGGATCATGGGTATGGATTTCATGGCGGTCAATTCAGTCATCAACCCTTACTTAATTCTGCGGGTTCTCTGGGGCTCCCTGTTCACTCTGGGAGCAGCTATCCTCTGCTCTTTAATCATCCGAACCTGGTGGAAGACAAGAAAGGCTTAAATGCACTCCAAACGCCTAGATGCGCTCCGCAACCTTCAGCCAGGTTTCCTTGGTCAAAAAGCTTTCTGCCACCTGTTCCTCCAATTCCAGAAAACGTTTATAGGTCATGCTGAAAGAAAGGATATCCTTATCGATAAATTTGCGGGCCGAAGGATCCGTGAGCCCGATAAAACAGTGATCCTCGTCCTTATCCACTTGAGCCAAAGTAAAGAGCACGGTCTGGTGACAGCCTGCTCCAAAATCAACTTTAACATTATCCTGAGTCGGCCGATCATAATTGGCCAGCACGGTCAAAGCGGAAATCTGATCCGCATTAGCTAAAAAGATGATTCCTTCCGGGGTTTCGTCAGCCTTTAGTTCGGACAGAGGCTTAAAGATAATATATTCTTTGGCCGTCACTTTAGGCAGCTCAAGAGCAAATTTACCGGCCAGTTCAGGGTTCTTTTTATAAAACTCCCCTTCCCGTCCGCCTACACCGCCTACAGATAAGAAATGCTCGATAAAGCCCAACTCAAATTGTCTGAATCCCAGTCCTACCTTACCACCGTTACACGTAGTCGTAGAGTTGGCAAATACCGCAACCTGCCCTTTAGCCGCCATGTTGAGCAGAGAGATGGCACACCCCCATCTCCCCTCTTTAAACTGCATAGCCCCTTCGGGCTTGGCATCGGAGCGCATTACTGCGACAGGCTGGTTTCCCAATTTAATCGCTTCGGCAATTTTGCTTTGCATAAGAACTACACCTCACTTTTTAAATTTCTGGAGATAGTTGACTATTATGCATATGTTTTCGCTTGCATCATGGGAAATCCTCTTTCAAATCGTTCAATTCTTCCGAACCGGACGGAAGCCATTCTGAATATATTTTTGCCATTTTTTCTTGTCACAAAAACCCCGCCAGCGGTTTTATAGTAATGTCGAGAGGGGGTCGGAAATGAAAGAAGATCCTATAGTTACTGCGGAACGGACGGCAGAACAGTCTCCTGATAGTTCTGATTTTGGCGCTGTATTTCAATACTACTACCCTATGGTGATTCAGACTATCGAGAAGATCGTTCAGGAGAGAAGTACCGCTGAAGATTTAGCCCAGGATGTCTTTTGGCGTTTATATCATACACCCTGGCAAGACATCGAGAATCTCAAGGCCTACTTAATCCAATCCGGGATCAATGCCGCCTACAATCATTTGCGTACCAACAAACGACAGCATAGTCTCTGGGAAAGGCTCACCCGCCAGACTTTTTCTGATGAACCCTCAGCAGAGACACAATGGCTCAGAGCCGAGGAGATTCAAAGAGTCAGAGAAGTATTGACAGATCTGCCTGAGCGGGAGCGGTCTCTGCTCTTGCTTCGCTTTGCAGGGTTAAGCTACAAAGAAATCAGCGAGGCGATGCCCATGGAATTTGCTTCCGTGGGAAAATCCTTGGTACGGGCCAAGGAGCGTTTCCGCAAACGTTACCTGAAAAGGGGGGAATATTAATGTCCTGCAGCCTTGAACAATCAACTATTCAAGCTTACCTTGACGGGGAATTGTCAAGAGAGGAAAGAAAAGAGATGGCTCTACATCTACGGAGCTGCCCCGGTTGTCGGGAAGAGCTGGAAAAGATGAAAAGACTGGATGAATGGCTTAAGACAGCTTTGACGGAAAGCTTGAAATTAAACACCGAAAGCGAGGTATCTCCCGATACCCAGGCCGCTTGGGAGAAATTACAAGCCCGGTTGGCTGCAGCCCCCGGTCCAAATTCCCTTGACAACGCCCTGGAAACCTCGGCATTACCCAACCAAAATACAGAACTATCCCCAGACCTGTCAAAGGGTCTCTTGAAGAAAGGAAGATGGTCAACGATGAAAATCAGTCCCAAACGCTGGATAGCCGGAGGAGTAGCGGCTGCGGTCCTGGCTTCCGCTCTGTTCATACCCCAGGTGAGAGTTGTCGCCAGCGATATGCTGGGTTTATTGCGCATTGACAAACTGCAAACTGTTAAACTTACTCCGGAAGATATTGAACAGATTAAAGCCAATATGAGCGCCCTCCACAACGGGGAGATCGATCTTAAAGGCATGGGCCATATGTCTGTGGCCGGCCAGCCTGAACCGGCAGTCTTTACCTCAACTGAAGCAGCCCACCAAGCCGGTGTAACGGTTCCTGAACTAACAGGTTATACCATGCTTCGAGCCGGGAAGCAGGAGCCTTTTTCTGCCAATATGCAAATTGATGTAGCCCAGTTTGAAGCCTTTGCCCAGCAATTAGGCACTTCCGTAGCCTTGGATCCCAAGCTGAATAAGGAAACCATTTTTATCTCCTTTGGTCAAAGCAGTTTTATTGAGTATAGCTCGGAGAGCAACCCACAGGCTCGTTTGCATTATGCTGTATCCGCCTCACCCCAGCTCAAAGTTCCCGAGGGGATTGATGTAGATCAGGTAAGAGGTGCTCTCTTAATGACTCCTCTCCTTCCCGAAAATGTCCGTCAGCAGTTAGCCAATATCCAGGATTGGGAGTCCACCCTTCCCATTCCTTATGTCGAAGGCCAGGACTATTCCGAGGATGTTAAAGTCCAGGGGAACCCCGGAGTATTTGTCGCTTATGCCGGCGGGGAGCATGCCGTACTGATTTGGCAAAAGGATGGTTTAATGCACATGCTGGGCTCTCAGGGAACGGAAGCCCAAAGCAATAAGGAACTGAGAAACAGCTTGCTTGCTATAGCAAGCCAAATTTAAATCCTTCATAATACCTAAAGGGCAGCCCCACGGCTGCTCTTTAGGCTTATCAAGCAATGAGGTGGCTTATGTCGGAATTCGTTATTCAAACCTGGAATTTAACCAAACACTATGATGGCAAAGCCGGGTGCTCGGATGTGAGCTTACAGGTCCCTCCCGGTGTCGTCTATGGTTTCATCGGACCCAATGGCGCGGGCAAGAGCACTTTTGTCAGAACTTTGCTGGGCTTAATCCACCCAACCTCAGGGCGGGCGGAAATCCTCGGCCATCCCCTCAAGAATGTTAAGGCCCGGGCGAAAGTAGGCTATCTCCCTGAGCTTTTTCGTTATCCCGATTGGCTGACAGGGGTTCAACTGCTGGAGCTCCATGCCGATTTGGCCGGAGTGCCTCCCACGGAGCGGAGACAGCGGATTCAGAACTTAGTGGAACGTGTAGGTTTATCCGGCCGTGAGCGGGAAAAAATCCGACGCTACAGCAAGGGAATGCAGCAGCGCATCGGCTTGGCTTGTGCCTTGATCTCCGATCCTGAATTGATCTTTCTTGATGAGCCTACCTCCGCCCTGGACCCCATCGGCCGCCGGGACGTGCGGGATCTCATCCTTGCCCTGCGCAAAGAAGGAAAGACAGTGTTTCTCAACAGCCATCTCCTGGCCGAAGTGGAAAATGTCTGCGACCAAGTGGCTATTATCAATCAGGGAGAAGTGGTCGCCCAAGGAGACTGGCGGACCCTTTGTGACTTTAAATCGGAAATCAGACTGCGGACTCAGGGGTTAACCCGGGAAATCCTCAACACGATGAACTCATCGGTTCAGGAAGCCGAGCTTTTATCCCAGACCCAGGAAATCACGGAATGGCGGGTGCAGCTCAGCTCCGGGGAGGCTGTGCCGGAGCTGGTCCATCACCTCAGCGGGATGGGGATCGGGGTTTATGAAGTGGTTTCCCTGCAGCCTCATTTAGAAGAGGTCTTTATGCATTGGGTGGAGCGAAAGGAGAAAGATCATGCTGTCCATCATTAAGCTGACCTTCAGGGAGATTCTTTCGCGGCGGATCTTTTTCATCACCTTGCTCATGACCCTCGCTTTTTTGATCTTCTTTGGGGTGACCAATCATTATGCTGCCCAAGGCTTTATTCAAGCCATGCACGGTTTTGACAGCACCAACACAGTTATCCAAAACTCCATACGTTCCCAGATTATTATGATGGGGCTTAATTTTTCCAGCATGATTCTGGCCCTGCTCACCATCCTCTCCACAGTGGGAGGAGTAGCCGGGGAAATTGAAAACCATCAGATCGACACGATCCTGGCCCGTCCCCTCCCCCGCCGTTCTTATGTCTTAGGAAAATTCCTCGGCTTGGGAACCGTAGTCGTGGTTTATGCCCTCAGCTTATTCGTTGGTGTACTGCTGATTAATCAGCTGACCGGCGGGGATATTGCCGCCCGCCTTGAACCTTCCTCTGTTATTCAAGGGGGGCTGATCTTCGTCCTATCCCCTCTCCTCATCGTCGCCGCAGGTTTATGGCTGAGTACCCGTATGAGCACGATCAACAGCGGCATCATTCTCATTATTCTCTATGGGGTAGGCTTTGTAGGCGGGCTGGTGGAACAGATCGGAACCCTGCTCAATAACCCGTCCTTAATCAACACAGGCATCGCCTCCAGCCTCATCTTTCCCTATAATGCTCTCTTTCGCAAAACCGATGCTTTGCTGACCGATTCCGGAAACGGCGCCATGGCCATGTTGAATGGCGGGGCAGGGAGTGAGCTCAGCAACCTGATGCTCGGATATGGGGTCTTCTATGCCCTGGCTTTGTTGTTCTGGGCAATCCGCCATTTCGAGCAGCGGGATGTTTGAGCGCTACTCCAGTTCAAAAGCTCCCGTATAAAGCTGATAATACCTTCCTTTTTCCGCAATCAGCTTCTCATGGCTGCCTCGTTCAATGACTCTCCCCTCCTCAAGTACCATGATCACATCGGAGTTCTTGACGGTAGAAAGCCTGTGGGCAATGACAAAGACCGTTCTCCCTTCCATTAAAGAGTCCATCCCCCGCTGGACGATGGTTTCGGTACGGGTATCGATGGAGGAAGTGGCTTCATCGAGAATCATCACCGGCGGATCCGCTACCGCGGCACGGGCAATGGAGATAAGCTGCCGCTGACCCTGGGATAAGCCGCTGCCGTCCCCGGAAAGAACCGTCTGATAACCTTGGGGCAGCATGCGGATAAAACCGTCGGCATTGGCCAGCTTAGCTGCGGCAATGCATTCCTCATCACTGGCCTCCAGGCGGCCATAGCGGATATTTTCCATCACTGTGCCTGTAAACAGATTGACATCCTGGAGCACGATACCTAAGGAGCGGCGCAAGTCCTCCTTTTTGATTTTATTGATGTTGATATCGTCATAGCGGATCTTGCCGTCGGCCAGATCATAGAAACGGTTGATGAGATTGGTAATAGTGGTCTTGCCCGCTCCCGTAGCCCCTACGAAGGCCACCTTTTGCCCAGGTTCGGCATACAAGGTAATATTGTGCAGAACCACCTTGTTCTCCTCGTAGCCAAAGTCCACATCGAAGAAGCGGACTTCTCCCTTAAGCTCCCGATAGTCCACCCTGCCATCTTCCTGAGGAACTTTCCAGGCCCACCCATCGGTATGCGATCTGGTTTCAACCATGCGGCCCTTTTCTTGCTTGACATGGACCAAAGTCACTTGCCCCTCATCTTTCTCCGGCTTTTCATCCAGGAGTTTGAAGATCCGTTCCGCCCCTGCCAAAGCCATGATAATGGCATTCAACTGCTGGGACACCTGCGCAATAGGCATAATGAAGCTGCGTGACAATTGCAGAAAAGAGGCAATGGTTCCTAAGGTGAGCACATTGGTCCCGGTGATGGTCAGATTGGTGACTCCTCCAATCGCCAGGAGACCGCCCACAATGGCCAATGCTACATAAAGGAGATAGCCAAAATTGCTCATCATAGGCATGATGATATTGACATAGGAATTGGCAGCGGTGGCATGGGCACAAAGCTCTTTATTTTTGCGGTTAAAGGCCTCTTTGCTTTTTTCCTCATAGTTGAAGACCTTGACCACCCGCTGGCCATTGATCATCTCCTCGATATAACCATTGAGAGCTCCCAAGGATTGCTGCTGCTGAATAAAATAGTTACCGCTCTTGCCGGCGATGCTGCCAATAACCTTTAGGATCAGGAAAATACACAAGACCACAAACACGGTCAGCCAGACACTGAGATAAAGCATGGCAAAGAAAACCGCCACAATCGTAATGAAGGAAGAAAAGGTCTGAGGGATACCCTGGGAGATCATCTGTCTTAAAGTATCCGTATCATTGGTGTAATGGCTCATCACATCCCCATGAGTGTGGGAATCAAAGTATTTAACCGGCAGCTTCTGCATGTGGGAAAACATCTCATCCCGGATTTTCTTTAAGATGCCTTGAGAGATCGACACCATAATCCAGTTATACATTAAAGTGGCCAGAACTCCAATCAGGTAAATCCCGGCCATCACCATCATGATCCGCAGCAATCCGGCATAGTTGGGAACAGCCTCCAGAAGAAGAGGGGCAATATAATCATCGATCAGGATTTTCAGGAATACGGAAGACAGCACTCCGACCAGGGCACTGATCAGAATAGCGACCATAACAAAGAAGGTTTGCACCTTGTAATCCCGCAAATAAGACAAAAGCCGTTTTGCAGTCTGGGGGCTGAATCTGGCAGGCGGTTTCCCTATCATCCTTCATCCCCTCCTTTCGCTTGTGACTCGTAGACTTCTCTGTAAATCTCACTGGTCTGCAGCAATTCCTCATGGGAACCCACAGCCATTATTTTCCCATCGTCCATGACGATGATTCTATCGGCATCCTGGACCGATGAAACCCGCTGAGCGATGATCAGCTTGGTCGTATCCGGCAGATGCTCAGCCAGTGCCTTGCGGATCTGGGCGTCCGTCTCCATATCCACGGCACTTGTCGAATCATCAAGAATCAGAATTTGCGGGCTTTTCAGCAAAGCCCGGGCGATACAGAGCCGCTGCTTCTGCCCTCCAGAGAGATTGACCCCTCCCTGTTCGATCAGGGTATTATATTGGTTCGGGAACCCGGCGATGAAGTCATGGGCATGAGCCAGCTTGCAGGCCTGAACCATCTCTTCCTCAGTAGCCTGCTCATTCCCCCAGCGCAGATTCTCTTTAATCGTTCCTGAGAAGAGCACATTCTTCTGCAGCACCATGGCCACTTGGTTGCGCAGCGTTTCCAGGTCATAATCCCGGACATCAACACCGCCCACTTTGACCTTGCCCTCAGTCACATCATACAAACGGGGAATCAATTGGACTAAAGTAGACTTAGAAGATCCTGTTCCCCCCAGAATGCCAAGAGTCTCACCGGCTCGAATGTCCAGATTGATCCTGTCCAGGACCGGTTTATCCGCATCCTTGCTATAGCTGAAGCTGACATTTTCAAAGGAGATATCGCCATTGCGGACCTGGCTGACCGGATGGTCCCTGTTTTGCAGATTGCTCTCTTCCTCCAGGAGTTCCACGATTCTCGTGGCAGAAGCCCGGGAGATGGTCAGCATCACAAAGACCATGGAAAGCATCATCAGACTCATGAGAATCTGAGTGGCATAGGTAATCAAACTCAAAAGCTCTCCAGTAGAAAGCCCGGTCACAGGATCACCGCCGGAAGCCACAATGGCCCGGGCTCCAAACCATGATACGAAAAGGATACAGGCGTACATGCAAAATTGCATCAGCGGCATATTAAAGACCAACAACCGCTCAGCTTTGCTAAAGTCCTTGTAAATGGATTTGGAAATATCCATAAATTTTCGGGTTTCAAAGTCTTCGCGGACAAAAGACTTGACCACGCGCATGCCCCGGAGATTTTCCTGAACGACATTATTGAGCTTATCATAGGTGCGGAAGACCCTGGCGAAGATGGGATGAACATTGCTCATAATCAGCCATAGACCCACGCCGAGAATAGGGATGCTCCCCAGGAAAATAAGGGACAGCTTCTGATCGATACTAAAGGAGACAAAGAGGGCAAAGAAAAGCATGATCGGACTGCGTATAGCCATACGGGTCAGCATTTGAAAGGAGTTCTGCACATTGGTAACATCTGTGGTCAGCCGGGTCACAATGCTTGCTGTGGAGAACTTGTCGATATTGGAGAATGAAAAACTCTGGACTTTATAAAACATGTCTTTACGCAGATTCTGGGCAAAGCCTGCCGAGGCAACGGCGGCAGTCCTCCCCGCCAACAGTCCGAAAGCCAGGCTGATCAAGGCGGCGAGTAGAAGAGCACCCCCCATTTTAACCACATAATTCATATTGCCCGCATCAATGCCATAGTCGATCAGCTGGGCCATCAATAAAGGAATGATCACTTCCATAGTCACTTCCAAAGCCACGAAAAACGGCGTCAATAGAGTGGCTTTTTTGTACTGCCGGATACTTCCAGCCAGTTTTTTAAGCATAGATCAAACTCCCCCAATTAACTACCTTATAACTACTTATGAACTTATAACTACTTATAACTGCTTACTCTGACCGTCGTCAGCTCTTTTACCTGTTAAGTTTTCTTTCATCCTCTCGATATAAGCATTGAATTGCTGAATTTCCTCTTCCGTAAAACCTTGAATCAGCATGGCTTCCAGGCTGTCGATATCCTCAACGATACTTTGGTGAAGAGCCAGGGCCTTAGGCGTAAGCACCAGCTTTTTCAGACGGGCATCATCGGGTACACTCCGGCGCTCAATAAGCTCTTTCTGCTCCATAAGCTTCAGCACTTTTGAGGTCGTGGACCGATTCACTGTAAACATCTCTTCGATATCTTTCTGAAAGATATCCTTATCCCTGTTTTCCGCCAGATAGGCTATAATCCAGCTGTTCGTTCCGGTAATGCTTTTTGCATATTGAAAGTTTGCCGAGTTCTCCACATGCCGTTTAATCAGATGATTAAGAGAACGAATCTGAAAGCCTATCTCTTTTTTGTCTTTATGGATTGATTTCATGCTTTTATCCCTCTCTATGCCAATAAGATTATAATGTTGCACAACGAATTGTTTGCTATGCAACATTATAATCTTTTCCTGAAATATTTTCAATTAATATTAAGTTAAGATTCACAACTTCTTTAAAACCAAGGGAAACTCAACGCTATGTCTGCGGTAATGACTGGCAAAATCAAGATCAAAGGCAATATGTCCGCTGCCATGAAGATGCAGCAATTCCTATAATACAGCTTCACATTGAGCAAAGCAGCTCTATACAATAGCAAAAACAATTCTCAGCTCAAGCTGTTGCTAAGATTGGCACCCCGTATGTCTTCTGTATCTGCAGAAAATGTACGGGGTATTTAGCGCAAAAAAATGCCTTGAATTAGACAACCAATTCAAGGCAATGCTTTGTAATTATCTGCTATGTTTATTTAACTTCTTTTCTGACTTCATAAGCTTTTACCAAAGCATCTATGAAGCGGGAATGTGGATCTTGGAGTGACATAGTAGCACCGGTAGTAACGTCTACCAACATTTTCTTTTCAGCTTCTGTGAAGGTTGCAACTTTAGCTTTATCAGCGTCAGTTAACTTATCAGGATAAGCCATTTTGTAAGGTCTTCCGTTGGCATCGCAATACTTAACAAACCAATCCTGAACTTCAGCGACAGTCTTTCCTTTGAAGTACTCTTCATAGAAGTTCATTTGCTCCCACCATTCTTTACCGGAAACAGCACTGGCTTTCATGCCATAAGCATCGCCTTCTTCTTTCTTGGTTTCCCAGTTAAAGCCTTTGGCTTGAGCATCTTTGTAGAGCGATTTGTCTGCAGCTTCAGGATCCATCCAACCTGGGAACATATCAGGAAGGATTTCCACAACATCAAACTGTAATTTTACAATCTTGCCGGCATCATCAAAAAGTGCGGCTACTGTAGTAACGTTTAAATTGTCATGATCTTTTTGTCTGGCGGTGTTATCACGATAGTTGGCTGCCATACCAATTCCTTGGTAAAGTTTCTTGGCTACTGGGGCAACGGCAGCAGTAGAAGTAGAAGCAGCAGCTTCTTCAGCTTTAACAAGAATTTTTTGACCGGGGAAAATCAGGTTAACATTCTTAATCTGTGGATTTAATTTTGCTAATGCATCAATTGTCAGTCCATGTTTTGCTGCAATTTGCCAGAAAAAATCACCGCTTACTACTGTGTAGTAAGTTCCTGCTGCCATTTTAGAAGTATCAACACTAGGGGTTGCTGCTGGGGCCGTTGCTGCTGGTTTTGCCGGTGTCGCAGGTGCAGCTGGTGTTGTCGCCTCCACTGTTGCTGACGTTGTGGTATCAACTGCAGCAAAAATCGGGAGTGCCAGTACGGAAAAAGCGAGTGAAATTGATAGAATAATACCCAGGGTTTTTTTCATGTTACTCCTCCTTAAATTTTTTTATTCCAGGATTCACAAACCTGAGTTCATGAACCCCAAATCTAACCCCTCAATAATTGCTTATTATCTATCTGCTATCTGGCAATATCACTTTGTGAGAATCATGGTAAACACAGGCAAAATTATGTAGCTTTTGGACTGACTGTTTAAATATAGTCTAAGTTCTAACTTTCATAAATCCTTCGATTATTGCAGATACAATTATTATCTAATCAAGTATTAGATAAACAAGTATTGCACCGACAAGTATCTGACATGTAAAAATTAACATAGCTTTAAGAGTTAGTCAATAGATATTTTTATCAAAGTATAAAAAATCTAAATAGACTTAATTTCATACTTTTTTTCTATTTTTCTGCTGAATTAATCCATCAAGGAAAAGCACATTAAGCTGTCGGACCAATTCCGGATTGTGCTCAAGCTGATTGCGGATTTCTTTATTATGCAAAAAATAGGACTGAATCATATCAAGATAAATGCCTATTGCCGTATCGGAAACATCCTGCGCGAAAACTGCGGAGCGCTTACCGGCTGCTATGAATTTAATAAACAGCTCTTTATTCGCGGTATTGTAATGGTCAAAATAATTCCGAAGCTCCGGATCACTCTCAACGGCTTCAAAAAAGAACCGCAAACTGTATTGGCCATAATACCAGGTGCGGATCTGGATATACTGCTCGATTTTAGCGAAGAAATCCCCCTCTTTTTCAATGAGCTCTTTTATTTTGGCAATGCTTTCATCCAGCATATTCATGATGATGATACGCCGCAGATTATCCTTGCTCTCAAAAAAGTTATAAATAGAGACTTTGGAAACATGGGCTTTCTCGGCGATTTCCGTCATCGTGACCTTATCAAATCCATAGTGATCGAATAATTCCAAAGCCGTCTGCATGATGGCTTTTTTCTTATCACTTCTTCTCTTTTCAAATCCATCCAAAACAAATCACCTCAAATTATGAACTATATATACCTTAAACGTAAATAATATAGCATAGGGCCCTTGACCAGTCAAGGAACGACTAGTAATATATGAACTATAATGGTATTTTTAGTTCATATATTTGAAGGAGGTATTGATGTGGCGGACATTCGTTTTGAAAAGGTTAGAAAAGAGTATCAGATGGGAGAAGTCGTCATTTGTGCGGCAAATGATGTGTCCTTTCAGGTGAAGAGCGGTGAGCTTTGTATCATACTCGGCCCCTCCGGCGCAGGCAAGACCACGGTGCTTAATCTGCTGGGCGGCATAGATACAGCCACATCCGGGAGAATTCTCTTTAACGGCAAGGAGATTACCGCTATGAACGATCTGGAATTGACCGATTACCGCAGACACAAGATTGGTTTCGTTTTTCAGTTTTATAACCTGATTCCTAATCTTACTGCTATTGAAAACGTGGAGCTGGCCAGGCAAGTCTGCAAATCCCCCCTCGAGCCGGAAGAGGCCCTGAGAATTGTGGGTTTGCAGGATAGGATTCATAATTTCCCGGCCCAGCTTTCCGGCGGGGAGCAGCAGCGGGTTGCTATCGCAAGAGCTGTCTGCAAAAACCCTGACCTGCTTCTCTGCGATGAACCCACCGGCGCCCTTGATACGGAAACAGGCAAAACTGTATTGAAAGTATTAGCGGATGTGAGCCGCCAAATGGGTAAAACCGTAATCATCATTACCCACAATTCTCTGCTCGCACCCATCGCCGACCGCTTGATTGAGATGAAGAACGGGGCGATCAGCAACGAACACCTTGAAAAATCGCCCCTTGATCTGGAGGGGATCCCATGGTAAACATGCTGCAAAAAAAAGTTCTTCGGGATACAAGGGAAAATCGCTGGTCCTTTCTGGCTATCGTGTGCATTTGTTCACTAGGAATTGCCCTGTTCAGCGGCATTAACATGTATGTGACTACGGTCGAAACTGCAGTATCCGCTGCCTATAAGCAGGCAAATCTTGCTGACTACTGGATTTATAAAGGGGAAATTTCTCCTGCCCATTTGGCTGGCCTGCGATCTTGGGGGGAAGTTCAAGAGGTTCAGCGGCGGAAAGTAACCGACATGACTCTCCCCGGAGCCTCAGGGGCGGTGCTTCATCTGCACGGACTGGATGAAACAGCCACCATCAATGTGCCGGAGCTTCTGGAAGGCAGCGGACTGGATGGCAGTGAAGCCAACGCCCTTTTGCTGGACAGCCGCTTTGCTGAGGCTCATAAACTGTCTGTCGGCGACAGAATTACGGCAGGAGAAGGGGAAAAACAGACAGAGTGGCTGATCCAAGGAATTGTCCGGGCCGGGGAATACATTTATTACGCGCCGGAAGGCTTAACCGTTCCCGACTACCCAAAATATGGCTTCGCCTACACCAACGCTTCCTCTTTGCCGGAGGTTCCTTTCAATGAAATCATCCTCACTGTTGCTGAAGGCTCAACTCTTGCCCAGGCGGAAATTTCGGCCCAAATACGAGAAAGGCTGGCCGGAGCCACTATCCTCAGCCGCCACCATCAGACAAGCTACCGGAAGGTTGCGGATGCTATGACCGGGATCAAACAAATCGGCCTGCTGTTTTCCCTGGCTTTTTTCCTGACAGGGGCCCTGGTGACCTGGATTACTGTATCCAGAATGCTGGAGAACCAGCGCCAGCATCTGGGAACCCTTCGCTCTTTAGGCTACTCCAAAAAGGAAATTACCGGGCGGTACGCGCTTTTTGGGGTTTTGATCACCCTGCCCAGCATGATTTTGGGATGGATTGTGGCCCGCTGTCTGATCGCGGAATTTTTGTACAGGATTGGCATGACCTATTACACCATCGAAGCCATCGGTGTCATCCCCTTTACCCCCCACTTCTTCCTGTCGGCCCTCTGTGTGACGGCGGTTACCTGCGGCGGGACCTTCTTCTCCTGCCGCAGATCATTGAAGCTGACACCGGCTGCTCTGATGAGACCCAAGCCACCGGCTCAAGGTCACCGGATTTTTCTGGAGCGAATCACTCCTTATTGGCGCCGGCTCAGCTTCAGCGGCAAAATCGTGACAAGGAATCTGTTCCGCAACAAAGGCCGGATGCTCATGGGGCTTGTGGGGATTATCGGTTCCACTTCCCTGATTTTGTGCGGCTTCGGACTGATGAATTCCATTAACGGGATGCTTGACAGGGCCTTTAAGGAAACGGTTCACTATGACGTGGAAATCAAACTCCGTACTCCAGCCACCGTTGAACAGCTTGCCGATATTTATAATACATTGAACGGGCAGCATGTGGACGCCACCATGGCTTTCAGCGTCTATCTCTATGGGAAAGAGGGCGATGTACAAAGCCCTTATCTTGTCGTGATGGAGGAAGGGCAAAAAAGCCTCAACTTCAAGGACACCAGAGGTAATGGGATTCCTTTACCGGAGGAGGGGGCCTTGATTACTCCCAGAATGGCCAAGGCTCTGGCCGTGGACGTAGGGGATACCCTCAGAGCGGAAAGCCTGGATGGAACGGTCATGGCCCTGAAAGTCGCTGATATTGTGGATTTCCCTGTGGGTAATGAAATCTATCTATCCAAAACCGCCTTTGCCAAGGTGTCCCCTCTCCCCTTCCTGGTCAGAACCCTTCTCATACAGGGCCAGGATCTTGATTTAAGCAAGCTGAACAGCGATCCGAGAATTTCCCTGGTAGAAACAAAGGAGGAAATGCGCAGCAATATGCTGATTGTTTTGGAAAGCCTGCAAAGCTTTCAAATGATCTTGATTTTATTTGCGGGCTTGCTGGCCTTTGCCGTTATGATGGTCCTGGGCCGGATGAATTACTATGAGCGAATCCGCGAGCTTGCGACCCTGAAAGTCCTGGGGTTTTATGAAAATGAGATGAAAAGGCTGGTATTGCGGGAAACGATCTGGATTACCGTATTCGGTCTGCCTTTCGGCTACATCCTGGGCTCTTTGCTGCTGGGCGTCATTGTTGACCAGGCCACAACGCCGGACCTGGAAATTCTGCCCATGATTGATCTTTCCAGCATTGCTGTGGGGTTTGCTTTCATGCTGGGCTTTACCATGCTTGTAAATTTTATGATGGGAAGACAATTCAAACATGTCGATATGGTGGCATCCCTGAAAAGCGTGGAGTGAGGCTTGGGGTGGTTTTTTTAAGAAACAGGATGTGTTCCGGTTTGTTTCACGTCACACACGGTCAGCACCTTATCCAGCACCGTAAACTTTATCTCGAATCCGGCGAATTCGAGACCGTAGATCCGTTGGGGGTCCTTTTGATAGGAGGGCCTGGGGTCATGGGCCAGTACCCTTACCAGGGCTTGGCGTCGCTGCGGTGGAACGCGGTTCAGCCATTGTTCAGGGAAATCCACCACCAATTCATGGTCCGCAAGAGGCTCGATGAATCCTCCTGTTGCCTCCGGGTGACAGTCCGTATAAGGAAGGTAGGGCTTAATATCGAAGATGGGAGTCTGATCCAGGAGATCGGCTCCTGATACATGGAGAATCGGCCCCAGCTCCGGATCAACTTCAATACTGTCCAGGCGGACGGAAGAGAGTCCCAGGGGGTTAGGCCGGAAGGGGGAGCGGGTGGCAAAGACACCCATGCGTTTGTTCCCCCCCAGCCGCGGCGGGCGCACTGTGGGCGACCAGGTGTCCCGGAGGGCGGCGGAGAACTCCCAAATGAGCCAGATATGGGAAAACCCTTCCAACCCCCGCAGAGCGTCGGCATTGCGGTATTCCGGCTCGAAGACGACGGCTGCTTTAAGGTCATCAATAAGGCCGCTTTGCCGGGGAATTCCGAACTTGGTCGGAAAATCCGTGCGGATGCGGGCGATGATGTTTAGTTCTTTGGACATGATTCGTTTGCCCTCCACTCTTTTTCAAGTAACTGTCCCTGCCATGGGGGTCAATTTTTTATAGAATTTAATCAGCATTCTGCATTTAACATTCATCATTCAGCATTCATCGCTTCAATAGCCTGACTCAAGTATCCATATAATTCATGAGTAAGACCATAATTCAAGTGGGGATCTTTATTCTCGGCATGGAATTTATGGGCAGCATCAACGATGTCTTGATCGATATCAGAAAATGTCTTGAATCGCTTACCGTTTTATGGAAATCGGAAAGTATCGCTCTTATATCCCAATAAGCGGTTCAAAAATATCTGCTTCAACTTGTTGGCATAAATGATACAGAGCCGCAATGCTTTTTATTTGATTACGGTTTAGATTGTCTAAATATCTATAAAAATCTTGTGCAAGTTTCTCGATCTGCTCCTTGTTATCATAATCAAAATTATCAAGCTGTTGCCTAATAATATTAACGGAATATCTTTTGCTGCTTGCAAATGAAGCGAACTTAATAGCATATATAACATGAACTTTTTTTATATCAGCAATAGTGAAAATACGGTAATTATTTTCAGTTTGGCGCATTGCAGTTAGTAACCCTACTTTGTCCCAATATCGTATTGTTGTTGCAGGGACACCTGTTAATTTACTCATTTCCGTTACAGTTAAAAGTTGCGTAATGCTGTTCTGGGATTTATCAATTCTTTCAAAGAGATTTTCCATCATTTTTTGAGATATGATTTTTTCTTGCTGCAAATCAGCCTGTGCCTTGTTTGCTAACCACAAAGCAGTATCAATATCTTTGTTAATTACAGGTGTGAGTATTTTTGCAATTTTTGTTAATGAAAACCCCGATAGCATTATTCTAATACAAGCATAATAGGCAACATGTTCATTAGTATAAATCCTATACCCACTCTTTGTTCGAGTTGGCTGAGGAATTAACCCTATTTCTTCATATACTCTCACCGTAGTATTGCTTATTCCAAAATGTTGAGCAATGTCTTTAGGGCGAATACGCGTATCTACACCTCCGTTCTATGGATAAATTTATTCAATCAACATTATAAATATATAGTAGACTTCTTACAATATAATTCTACACAAAAGGCAATATCATACACATAAACCTTACAGCTTGCTTTAATGTTTTATAATTAAAAAAAGATAGAGAGGAGGTTAAAAATGAGAAAAATACTTTTTTCCAGAGAAAGCGCTTGTATTCAGCCGCTACGCTCCCTAATAGAAAAGCAAACACACAAAACATTAGTATTATGGGCGCTTGACTGCACTCCACGTTTTTTAGATATATTTGAAAAGGATTTTCCAAATGAAAAGAGGCCACGAGAACTTATTGGGATAGCGAAACAATGGGCAAAGGGCGAAGTGAAAATGCCCGTTGCCAAAAAGGCAATTCATGCGGCCCACAATGCGGCAACAGACGCAGAGGGTTATCCGGCGGCTCAAGCCGCCGCCAGAGCAATAGGCCATGCAGCAGCAACTATCCATGTAGAAACTCATGCTTTGGGTATTGTTTTTTATGGCCTTACTGCTCTCGTGTATGCTGAAAAGCCAGATGATTTCGATGCTTTTGTGACAAAAGAATGTAATTGGTTTTTAGATCGGTTAAAGTATTGGGAAGCTAATCATGATAAGGTCGATATGACTTGGGCCTCGTTTTTAAGAGATGAAAACGCACCAAACAAAGAAGCCTTATTGAGAAAAAAGCTGAAGGTAAAAGATCAAGATATGAGCGTTAATTCAAAGCCGCTGTTTTCTATGTCTTGAAAGTTTTGGTATGACAAATATAGCACAGCTTTTCGTGCTGACAGTCGCCTGCAGATATAAAACAAGCATAGCAACGGCTGAGCAAATAAGGAGCTGTCCCGCGACAGCTCCCCTCCTTTAGTCTATAAGCATGAATCGTTTAATAGTTTTCTTTCCTTACTTCAAAATAACTCTGGGAATACTTGCATACCGGGCAAACATCAGGCGCTTTCCTGCCCATGACAAGATGTCCGCAGATGCGGCATTCCCACATGGCTTCTTCCCCTTTGGCAAAGACCTGCTGCATCTCCACGTTTTTCAGCAAGGCACGGTATCTTTCTTCATGGGCTTTCTCGATAGCACCCACTTTGCGGAATCTTGCCGCTAAATCCTTGAATCCTTCCGCTTCAGCATCCTTGGCAAAGCGATCGTACATATCCGTCCATTCATAGTTTTCCCCTTCAGCCGCATGCAAAAGGTTTGCGGCGGTCTTGCCCAGATTGCCCAGCTCTTCATACCAGATGCGGGCATGTTCCTGCTCATTTCTT
The DNA here is from genome assembly GCF_900143285.1 of Desulfitobacterium chlororespirans DSM 11544. Lineage (NCBI taxonomy): Bacteria > Bacillati > Bacillota > Clostridia > Eubacteriales > Desulfitobacteriaceae > Desulfitobacterium > Desulfitobacterium chlororespirans. The sequence goes on along the minus strand of NZ_FRDN01000008.1, from coordinate 137,147 downwards.
GCCGTATGCAAAAAGAGTTCGGCAATTTGATCGTATCCTTCTCTCTGGGCTATGGCGGCGAAATAAGTATATTTATTTCTGGCCTGGCTTTCTCCGGCAAAGGCATCCAGAAGATTTTTCTCTGTTTTGGTGCCGGCGTAAGGATTGCCTGCAGTCCCCTTCTCTTCTACCAGTTGAAATACGGAAGCGGGTTGTTTACAGATTGGACATTTAAAGTCCTCGGTTAATTCTCCTTCATGAAGGTAACCACAAATTGAACAACGATAGTGAGTCATTTTTTTCTCCTCCTGCTCTTTTGCCTGATTGGCTTTTAGTTTAGCTAATAATCTTGCCGCCGCTTCCCGGGGAAAATCCTCTCCTTGGGGGCTGTCCAGCAAGGATTGAAGAAAATCCTGAGCGTTGACGCTCTGGGGCAGCAGATACCCTGCTTCACGCAGAATATCTTCGGCCATTAACCGATTGGAGGCGCTTAGGGCTTCGGCAAACTGACGCAAAATCGGGCTGCCCGATCGTTGTGCCACTTGGGCCGCGATCTTTTCCTGTTTGGTTTTACTTGCCGCTAAAGATAACATGGCTCTTTTTACCGAAGGGGATTTTCCTTGCTGAGGAGGATATACCTCAGGCACAAAGGATATGGCGTGGGATGGGCAGGCGTCGACGCAGGCCCGGCATCCGTCCAGGCATTTGTCAGGGTCAATCTGACCTGTTTCTGTATCGGTTGCTCCTGTCGAGCAAACATAAAGACACAGGCAATCCTTGGTACAGAGATCAATATTTCTAACTGCAGGCATAGCTTGCTTACCCCCTTTTCACCTCAGTAATTTTTTTCCTGGGGACTTTGCACACCGGACAGATCTCAGGCGCTTCCTCACCTATGTAGACGAAACCACAAATTTCACAAACATAGACATGGGTGTTTGCCAATAAGGCCTCTCCTTGTTTGTTATAGCGATTGAGAAGAGAGTTGAGGATTCTGGTTACTTTTTCTCCCCAGACAAGAGCCCTGAGAGCCCCCCGATCGGCTGCCCGGGCCGCAACACCATTGACATGGGGATAAGCGGAATTCAAATCCTCTTCAATAAGTGCCATGAGATCCTTTAAGCTGCCTTCTTCTGCCAGGCTGTTCCTGCTGTTGTAGTACTCTGCCAATTGGTTAAACAGCTCGGCTTCTTCATTCCGATATTGCTTTTCACACCCTTTGGCCAGGTTTGAGCACAAAGCACTCAGTTCACCGAAGGATAACTCCCGCATATCCTCCTCATCATGCTCGTCACTTAGCTCTTGGGCAACGGTTGGAGCACCGCTTTGCTCTTGGAAGTCGGATTTGGTTGCACCACATAGGGGACATTCCCATTCCTCAGGCACATCCGCCCACAGGGTGCCTGGAGCAATCCCTCTCTCAGGGTCGCCGGCGGCTTCATCATAGATATACCCGCATATAGAACATGCAAGCTTTCTCAAATTCTATACCCCCTTCAGCTATTTTGCAATAATTATAAACTACACAAAGTAATATTTCCAGTAATTTATTTATTTTTTTAAATTAATATCATTTATATTTATTAAATAAAATCATTTAACTTTATCACAATAAAGGACCCTACCTTTGTATCCTTCCACTCTCAGCTGATAATGTCCTGATGGTGCCTTGGTGGTGTCGGTGTTGCAGTTCCATTTTTTGTGCAGAAATGATACACTGATTTTTGAGAATCCGATATTTCTTTCCTTGTACGAGGTGACAAGCATGCGGTATGGCCCTGATCCCAATGCCATCTATCCCAACGAAGCTATTAAAAGCCTTTGCTATATCAAAAATGTCATTACCCGTCCCAACATCATGGTGGGGGATTATACCTATTATGATGATGATCAGGGACCGGAAAAGTTCGAAGACCATGTGACACATCACTATGAGTTTTTGGGAGATAAGCTGATCATCGGGAAATTCTGTGCTATCGCCAAAGGGATAGAGTTTGTCATGAACGGGGCAAACCACCGGATGTCTTCCGTTACTACCTACCCTTTCAACATCATGGGCAACGGCTGGGAGATCGCAACCCCTTCTTTAGCGGACTTGCCCTTTAAGGGGGATACGGTGGTCGGCAATGATGTCTGGATTGGACAGAATGTTACGGTCATGCCCGGCGTACATATCGGCGACGGCGCTGTTATCGCGGCCAACACCGTCGTGGCAAAAGATATTCCCCCTTACCATATCGCCGGCGGGAATCCGGGCAAGCTCATCAAAAAGCGGTTCAGCGACGATCTGATAAACTATCTGCTGGACTTGAAATGGTGGGATTGGCCGGCTGAGAAACTATTCCGCAATCTTGATGTTCTTTGCAGCTCTGATCTGGAAAGAATCCGTGTGCATTTACAAAGATAATCTCCTAAACTAACCGGAATTTGTGCAAAAATGAAACTAAATTTTGATATATTAAAATTTAGTTTACTAAAGGAGTTATTATGTTAAGTCCCCAAGAAGCAGAAAGAGAGCTGTCAATAGGTGCAAAACTAAATCCAGGCCCCTGGATAAAACACAGCATGTCAGTTGGCCTGAATGCTAAATTGATTGCAGATAAAATTGGCATATTAGATGGCAATCAAGCCTATGTTATGGGATTATTACATGATATAGGCCGCAGAGAAGGCACAAAATCAATTATGCATACGATTGACGGGTATGATTATATGATGAGTTTAAACCAAGAGGAGATTGCCAGAATATGTTTAACTCATTCATATCCAATACAAGATGTAAATACGTTTTTCGGAAAATTTGATTGCACAGAGGAACAGAAGGCTTTCTTGTCATGCTTTATAAAGAATGCGGTATATGATGATTATGACCGATTGATACAATTGTGTGACGCAATATCATTGCCAAATGGTGCTTGTATAATAGAGAAAAGGTTAATTGATGTAGCATTAAGACATGGTTTACTAGGTTTCACTCTTGATAAATGGAAGGCATTTTTAGGGTTAAAAAATTATTTTGATAAATTGTGCGATTGCAATATATACACACTATTACCTAATGTAATAGAAAACTCTTATGATAGTTTACTGTAAATTCCAATTTACTGAAATACCTATCTACCACACAAATCTTGCCCTTCATTTTTGTTTGATGACTTAATTATAGGAAATCATTGACTTAATCTAAAATTTGTATATTATGTGTTTATTACGTATATATTACGCACAGAAAATCAGGATTCTGGGCCAGCAGTTAAGCACTTGCAACGCACCCTGACATACATTGTTTACTTTCACCGTTTTTTAATCCCATTTTAATTTCCAGCAAACGATCCTTAAAGTTTTTTGGGTTAGAATTCAAATAGTGCCAGTTGAAATACCAAAAAACAAGGAGGAACCCATGATGACACTTTTAGAAAAAGTAGAAAAACTATGCTCAATGGGCAATATAACTTTTGAAGAGGCTAAAGCTGCCCTGGATGCCGCTAACGGTGATCTGCTGGACGCCATCATCTATCTGGAAAAGCAGGGCAAAATCCACGCCCCTGCCGGCGGTGGTTATTACAACAGTGAAAAAACCGTCGATGCCCATGTGGTCTCTTATCAGGCCAAGGATTGGCAAAAACAGCACCATAGCAGCGATAAGGAAAACCCTTTCCTTTCTTTCTTAAAAGATACCTGGAAGCTTTTCGTAAAACTTCTGCGCAAGGGCAACGCGAATTCCTTCGAAGTGCTCCACGGTGAGGAAGTGAAGGGCTCAGTTCCCATTACAGCTCTGGTCCTGCTTCTGATCTTCGCCTTTTGGGTGACCATTCCCCTGATGGTGATCGGGTTGTTCTTCGGCTTCCGTTATCGTTTTGTGGGAACTGATATTAAAGGCACCACCATCAATGATGCCATGGACAGCGCAGCCGATGCCGCTGAAAACCTCAAAAAGTCCATGGATAAATAATATTTTGAAAAGGGTGGGACTTCCCTTGAGCCAAACTATCCTGATTATTGAGGATGAAGAAAAATTTGCCCGCTTTGTAGAGCTTGAGCTTGGTTATGAAGGGTATACTGTAACCAAGGCCTTTGATGGCCGAACAGGGCTTGAGCTGGCGGAAACCGGCCGGTTTGACTTAATCCTGCTTGATGTCATGCTGCCTAAATTAAACGGTACGGAGGTTCTGCGGAGAATCCGCCGGACCTCTGCCGTCCCCATCATCATGCTCACGGCCCGGGACAGTGTCATGGATAAGGTTTCCGGCCTGGACAGCGGGGCCAATGATTATATCACCAAACCCTTTGCCATCGAGGAACTGCTGGCCCGTATCCGCAACGCCCTGAGAAACACGGCCCCCCTATCCTCTACAGAGGTCCTCTCTGCTTCCGGTCTGGAGCTCGATGCCGACCGCCGTACTGTAACCATGAGGGGCAAGCCCGTTGATTTAACCAAACGGGAATTCGACCTCTTGCACTTTCTCCTGAAAAACAAAGGAATCGTCCTCTCCCGGGAATCCCTTCTGGAAAATGTCTGGGGCTTTGATTTTGCAGGAGACACCAATGCTGTGGATGTCTACATACGCTTTCTTCGCGGAAAAATTGACGAAGTGTTCAATGTTAAATTTATTCACACCGTCAGAGGAGTAGGATATGTGATTAAAGATGACCAATAAATCCCCAACCCGTCCTCCTGGCCGCATTCGTAACAAAATGCGGTTTTCCATCGTCTGGAAACTGAATATCAAGCTCTTCTTCCGGTTGTTTTGGATATTTATAAATCTGAACATCTGTCTTATTCTTATATCCGCAGTCGGGCTGTTTGTCCATGCTGAACAGACCGCAGGAACAGTTGCTGAAAAGCTGACTCAGGCAGGACCGCCGCCCCCTCTGGAGGTGGACGATTGGCTTGAGCTTACCCCAATTCGTATTGAGCATAGTGCCGCAGAACCGGAAGGATTCCATATTCCTTCCGGGATACAGGCTTACCTTCCCTCTTTGACCGCTCAGCAGATCAGGAGTATTGACCTGCCGCCCCGGGGAGAAGGTCTGGGGATTTGGGGACGAATTCAGCAGGTAAGCTATAATGTGGTCCTGCCCATGGACGACAGTTTTTATCTTCTCTCCTACCGCCCTGTGCAGACGATCAGGTTCTTAGCGGCCATGTTCGGTATTATGCTCTTGATCGAAGGAATCACCTTGCTCAGAAGCATTGCTTCCGGTGCCAGGGTCATCCGCCGTACACTCCAGCCTATTGAGCAATTGGCCGAAACTGCCCGGAATTTAAGTCATGAAGGGATTTTCTCACCGGAGCAGCTCAAGGATTTGGCGGGCAAATTGGATGATATCAATGCCACACATCTGGATACACGCATTTCCGTGGACGAAACCCAGAGTGAGCTGCAAAGCCTGGCCGCTGCTATCAACGGTATGCTGGACCGTATTAACGAATCCTACCGCTCCCAGGCGCGTTTTGTCTCCGATGCCTCCCATGAACTCAGGACCCCGATCTCCGTGATTCAAGGCTATGCCAATCTGCTGGACCGCTGGGGTAAAAAGGATGAAAAAACGCTCCAGGAATCCATCGATGCCATCAAAAATGAGACTGCCCATATGAAGACCCTGGTGGAACAGCTCTTGTTTCTCGCCCGGGGGGACAACAACACTATGGCTCTGCAAATCGAGTCCTTTGAATTATCCGCCCTTGCCCAGGAGATTCTGCGGGAAACCCAAATGATCGATGGGGGTCACGAATACTCCACCACACTTACTCCGGTTTACATCAAGGGAGATAAAGGCCTGATTAAGCAAGCCACCCGGATCCTTATGGACAATGCCATGAAATATACCCCTGCCGGAAAACAGATCACCCTATCCGTCTCCGGCCAGGGAAACTTGGCCCGCCTCACGGTTCAGGACGAAGGAATCGGCATCGAACCGGAAGCGGTTCCTTTGATTTTCGACCGGTTCTTCCGCACCGATGAGTCCCGCACCCGGGCCACCGGCGGCTCGGGCCTGGGCCTGGCCATTGCCAAGTGGATTACGGAGCGGCACGGCGGGCACCTGGAAGTTCTCAGCCGGCTGGAAGTCGGCACCCGGATCTCCATTGTTCTGCCCATGGTTCCGGAAGGAGAAGTTCACAAAGGGTAATTATGGAGCGGCCTTATTCCACTTTTATAGTGAAATATAGGCCGCTTCTTTAAACAAAAGAAGCCGCTCACCACTGTGATAACGACTTCTTGATACCTTTTCAAAGGCTTAATAATTATAAATGTATCTGTATCGGTTCTATTTTCACCCCGATATCCAGGGGCTTGGCATTGAAGAGGCTCGTTGTGACGATGCCGTCCACCCCGGTTTCCGCATAGTCCTTGACATTGGTTTCATTGATGCCGCCGGCAGCCAAAGCAACCACGTGGGGAAATTCCGCTCGCAAATACTTCACCGCATTTTTAAGCTCTTCGCTCTTTAGTTTATCGAACTGGATCCCGTCCACGCCGGCCTGGCAAAGGCTGATCGCTTGTTCCAAAGACCCGGCCTCCACGATGATCTTCTTTTCACAGCATTCCCCTTTCAGATCCGGCAGCTTTTTCAGCAAAACCTCAAACCCACCGATCATGTTCATATGCTGCTTGAAAATCAGAATCGTTTCGGATATACCCAATCTGTGGGGCAGTGCGCCGCCAACCATGATGGACTTGGTGGTCAGGGATTTGGTGCCGGGAAATCCTTTGCGGGTGGTCAGAACAGCTACCTTAGGGTTAATGCTTTTCGCATCATCCACCATTCTTCGTGTCTTGGTGGCGATTCCCGAGCAGTGATCCAAAATGTTTTGCCCCACCTTCCAGGCCATATGCAGATCCTCGGCTCTTCCTCTCCCGGTGATCAAAACTTCGCCCTGCTTTACCTGCTGACCGGAGGGGATGATGTGGTCCGTCTCGATATGCAAATGGTCAAAAATCTGCCTGACTTCTTCAGTTCCGCACACCACGGCCTCTTCCCTGGTAAAATACGTGATGCTCCCCTGCTGCTCCCTGATCCCCAGGGTCCAGCTGGTCAGGTCAATATAAGGAACATCTTCCTTGAGCCAACGGTCTATTTCTTCACGAGTTAAGTACAGCATAGTGAAACCTCCCTTGTAATAGTGATTTATGCTTAGCCCCTAATTGTCTTATCGTTGTCATTATTGTCTCCAGGATTTTGCTTTACACCCGGTCGCTCAGCCCCAAAAACCGATTGACTTCTTCATCGCTGTCCCGGATAAAAAGCTCCTCGCTGCGGCGGATACTTTTCAATTCCCCTTTGATCATAATGCCGATCCGGTCCGCCATGGTCTGGGCTTCCTTAAAGTCATGGGTTACAAAGAGAATGGTGCAGCCAAAGAGCTGATGAATCTCCTTCACCTGCCGGTACATGGTTTCTTTGGTAGCCGGGTCCAGGGAAGAAAAGGGTTCATCAAGCAGAAGAATTCTGGGATTGAGGACCAGGGCCCTGGCGATGGCTGTCCGCTGCCGCTCCCCGCCGCTTAAGGTTCCGGGGTATTGTTTTAGAATCGGGCTGATGGCGAGGATCTCAGCCATCCGGTTTACCTCATCCTTGATGGTTTGCTTTTCTTTCCTTTGCATTCTCAAACCATACCCAATATTGTCGGCTACCGTCATGTGAGGAAATAAGCCAAAGTCCTGGTACACGAAACCAATGCCCCTTTTCTCCAGAGGAACCTCGGCAATATCCTGACCCTGAATCCATATCTGCCCGGAGCAGCCCCGGTAAAAACCTGCTATAGATTCCAGAAGCACGGTTTTTCCTGAGCCGGTTTTCCCTAAAACTCCGAAAATCTCCCCTTCATTGATCATTAGATTGATCGGCTGCAATTTAAATTTTCCTAATCGGAGGGAGTAGTCCCTGATTTCAACAAGTGGGTTCACTGCCAATACACGTCCTTCATCCGGCTTGCCTGAAGATTTTTCCCCTCTAAACGGCTTGTTGCAAAAAGCGATACAAAAGAAATGAGCAGGATGATGATCGCGGAAGCCATGGCCGCTCCTATATCCCCTGTGGCCATATTCAGATAAATGCTGGCCGGCAGGGTTTCCGTTTTCATTCTGGTAGCGCCGACGACCATTAATGTGGCGCCGAATTCGCCGAGGCCCCTGGACCAGACCAGAATCACCGCGGATATCACCGCATTGCGGGCCAGGGGTAAGGTGATCGTCAAAAACCTTTTCCAGCGGGAAGCACCCAGCATTCCGGCAATGATCTCCAGCCGTTCATCCACTTCTGCAAAGGCTGTCTTGATCAAACGGATCATATAGGGCAGATTGACGATGGTCTGAGCCATAATAATCCCGTTTTTATCAAATACCACCCTAAAGCCCATATCTCTCAATGCTTTGCCGAATTCCGAGGAGAAGATGAGCAGCAGACACAAACCCAAGACCAAATAGGGCATGGATAAAGGCAGTTCAATAATAATCTGAGCTATTTTCTTAAAGGGGAATGTTCCCCTCGTCAGTGAATAGGCGGTGGGCACAGCAAGCACAAAGCAAACAAAGGTTGAGATACTGGCTGTATACAGGCTCAATTTCACCGCAAACCTCACTTCTTCTGAGAAAAAGGCTTCCCCAAGGTACGGGAAGCCTTTAATAAGTATAGACAAGATTGCCGCAGAAATAAAGGCAACGACGATCAGCGTCACAACAGCGGTAAAAACATCGAACAGGCTATACGGCGAAAGCTTCTTTTTCATGGCAACCCCTTAAATCTTTACTTTACCACTTCATATCCGTATTTTTCCCAGATACTTTTGGCTTGATCTGTATCAAAGAATTTCAATAGGGCTGCGGTTGTTTCCGTATTCTTACTGAAGCTCAAAGTGGCTGCCGGAATCTTTTTGATCTGGGCGTCCAAATCCGTCGTATTGACGATCTCGATCCCGGACCCGCTGACATTTTCTTTCCAGACGATAATGGCATCGCATTGATCGACAGATAAGGCTGTGATCATTTCCGGTGCAGTAGCCGTTCTGGCAATGACATTGACCTCTGCCAGCACTCCTAAATCAGTGAGAGCTTTATTGGCGATTTTGCCGATTGGCGTAGCCTCCGCATCCCCCAGGACAACTTCCACATCTTTCTTCGTCAGATCCTTCAGTCCGGTGATCTTCAACGGGTTGCCGCTTTTTACGGCCAGGACGGGAACATGCTTGACAAGCTCTTTGCTGCCGGCCACAACATCCTTGACAGGATTAAGCTCTTCAACGGAACCGGCTATAAACAGATCCCCTTCCTGAGTTGTTTTGATTTGGGTCTGGATTTGGGCAGCATTAGCGTAAACCACTTCCACTTCGGCCCCGCTCTCCGCTTTGAAGGCTTCGGCAATTTCGCCAAAAGGTTTGGTCATGCCCGCCCCGCAGTATACGAAAAGGGATTTCCCGCTCAAGGATTCCGCCGGCTTTTCCGGCGGTTTTTCCGCTGGTGCAGGTGATGCTGCCGGCCCGCTGCCGCAGCCTGCCAGAAGGGTAAGCGCCATACCCAGGGCCAATAGTGTTGCTAACCATTTTTTGTTATTAAACATGCTCTCCCCCATTTACATCTGTTTATTTGCGTCTGTTTTATTTTTTTACATCTGCTTATTTTTTAGATCTGTTTATTTTACGCTGGACAGGTCTGTCTATTTTTTCTTATGCACAAAAAAGGATGCGTACTCTTCGTCGCTTAAATCATAATTATAAAACTCCGAGAAGAAATACTTGGTTTCCTTTTTCAGATCGATATCCTTGGTGTATTCCGGATAGAGGGTCTGGGCAAGCCACATAAACCCTAAGGGAGCTTCAGGAGATGGGCGGTCCCACCAGAAAGCGGCAATCGGACACTCATAGACCGTTTTGTTCTTGATGGCGGTTAAGTTCTGAATCCGGTTGTCCTGAAGGAATCCCGCAGTTCCGTTTCCTCCCTGGGTGATGATGACATCAGGATCAGCGGCCAAAACCACTTCCACATTGACGTCACCGGTGGTTCCTTTGCTGATGGCACTGACGCCACCGGCTTCTTCGATGAAGGTCCAGGCCCAGTCACTGGTATTGGCTTTGGTTATATCGGCCCCGGTATAATAGACAACCTTGCGCTCACTCTCCGGTACCTTAGCCAGCATCGTTTCCAGAGCGGCAAGTTTTTCGTCCCAGTAAGCAACCAGCTTTTTGGCCTGCTCTTCGTTGCCCATGATCATCCCGATATTGAGAAATTCCTGCTTCAGAGTATCGATGGCTGCCCAGCCAATCCACATGGTATAGGTGGGGAATCCGGCTTCTTCAATTTTCTTGTTCCCTTCCGGAGAGCTGACTCCCACAAAGACCATATCCGGATCAGCCTTGATGATCTCTTCAATATTGACTTCATTGAAGGAGCCCGGATCAATCACTGTTTCATATTGAGGGAACATCTTTTTCAACTGAGGAAAACTCTTCATGGTGGGTTGGGCGACAATAGCGTCGGCAAAGCCGAGAACTGTCATTTCATGGGTGGCGCCTCCGTAACAGGTGACGGCTATCTTCTCCACCTTATCCGGGATCTTGACTTCTCTCCCTTTGGCATCGGTTACGGTTCTTTCAGCTGCGGCGGGGGCCGGATTCTGGGCAGAATCCCCTGCCGGGCTGCCTGGCGCGTTACTGGCCGGACTGCTTTTGGGGCTGCATCCGGCTAAGGTGCTGACCATCAATAAGACGGTCACCAGCAAAACAGCAAAATATTTCCTCACGCTCCACACTCCTTGTCTACTCGTTTAAACTAAAACCTCTAGAACATCTTGACTGAAGCCTCTAAAACATCCTGATGGTGTACTTATAGGTACCGGACTCCCCTTCCCCTGCATACGGATTGCTCAGCACCTGATAGAATCTGTCCGCATCCGCGATGCCGGAGGTTGTAATGTAGTTAATGCCACCTCCTTGCAAAAATTCCGGGATAAGCTGGGCACTGGGACCAAACATGCCGATCACCCGTGCTTTCCGGGCGTAACGAATCAAATCCCTGTAAGTGCCGTTCACCAAGGTGGAACCGCTCAGCAGCACGATATCTGCATCCGCCAGCAGGGTTTGATTTTCCGCCGCTCCGTGAAAGCGAATTCCCGGCGGCCCATATTCAATCGTTCTGCCAATGGACACCGTCCGCAGGCTGCTTAAGGAACGCATATCACAGACATCAATGACAGGGCAGCGGGCCAGGGTTTCTTTGATCAGTGCGCCATAGCCTACCAAAACCACCCGATCCTCAGCATTGATAAATTCCAAATTGTCGAATTCTACAGGTTCGAACCCCCGCTTTTTTAACTGTTCGGCCTGATTCAGGGGATGGGAAAGGGCATTCAGTACGGCCAGACAGACGGCCCGCAATTGAATATCTGTTTCCGTCAGGAGTTCCTCCGCCAAGGCCAATAAGCTTTTGCCCACGAAGCGCTGGAGAGGCAGCAAAGCATCCGGATCGCGCAAGGGGTATACCGAGTGTTCCCCATCAAAATGAAAGGCTCTTCCGATCTGCCCATTATCCCCCATCACTACCGTCCATTTAGGGAAGTAACCCAGTTGGGTTAATCGGCCCGGCTTTAGTCCCTCTTGCCTGTATAAATCCATAATCTGTAAGTAGGCTTTTTCCATAGTGAACTCCCTTCAAGCTAGTCGATTCTGATCGATTCTAATCAACACTTTTCATACCTATAAGCAGGTTTCACATCTATAAGCAAGTTTTTACTCTTATAAGCGGGCCAGACAAGCATTGCGGGAAATCTGTTCAACATAGGGAATCTTGACCTCAGTTTGATACAATTCGGTCAAGGTCTCTTCATTGATTATTTCCTGGGCTTTGCCTACTGAAAAACGCCCGTTTTTCTCCAAGATTCCCACCTGCCCTTCCAGCATCATGGCCTGATCGGGATTATGGGTGGTCATGATGATGGCATAACCCCGTCCCGCCAATTCCTTAATCATCCGGACAGTCCTTAATTGGTTGCCAAAATCCAGGGCTGAAGTGGGTTCGTCCAGCATAATGATTTGCGGCTCCTGCACAATCACCCGGGCAATGGTGGCCTGCTGCCGCTCCCCTCCGCTCACATCGGTGTATGGCCGCTGAGCCAGATGAGAAATCCCCATGGCCGCAATGGCCGCATCCGCTTTGGCGAAGTCTTCCCGGCCCGGCATGCGGAAGGTGCTGATATAAGGAGCACGGCCCATCACCACAAAATCGCGTATGGAATAACCATAGGCCGGGTTATGGATCTGGGGAACATAACCGATATAGCGGGCTATGGCTTTGCGGTTCATTTTCGGCAAAGGTATCCCTTCGATGCGGATATTGCCCCGATCCAAAGTATTAAACCCGGCGATACAGTTCAGCAGCGTCGATTTGCCGGCACCGTTAGGCCCGATAATGGACAGTATCTGCCCCGGGGAGATCGTAAAGTTAACATCTTTCAACACAGTCTTGCCGCTGGGGTAAGCGAAGGCTGCCTGATTGACTTCCAATAAGCTGTTCATTTTATTTTCATCCTCTGCTTAAATAATAGCCAACCGTAAAGAGGTGCACCGATGAATCCGGTGAGAATGCTCAGGGGAATTTCACCGCTGGTCACAGTGCGGGCAACCGTATCGACCACCAGCATAAATGAGGCTCCCACGAAGATGGATAAGGGAATGACCCGGGTATTATCCGGCCCAACCAGCATCCGGCAGAGATGGGGAACAACCAGGCCAATCCAGCCTACAGTACCGCTGATGCATACCGCACAAGCCGTAGTGACGGTGGAACAAACAATGGCCAAGCCGCGGATCACCCTGATATTAATCCCTAATGAACCGGCCTCTTCATCTCCCAGAGAGAGAATATTGATGCGCCACCGTACGGCTATCAATAAGGCCATGCTGATCAGCATCGCCGGCACAATCATCATGACGTCACTCATGGAGGTGGTGGCCAGGCTGCCCATTTGCCAGAAGACGATCTCCGGCAGCTGGGTTTCCGGGTCTGCCACATATTTCAGCAATCCCAGAGCGGAGCTCATAAAGCCGGCGACAATAATTCCCGCCAGCACCAGAATTAAGTTGGAGCTGTTTCTCAGCAACTTGGGAATGGTTGTGGTAATGGCTACGGCCAGCAGCCCGCCCAGGAGGGCACAGATCTGGATTCCCCCCGCATCCAGGCCGTTTAAGATGGCCATGGCCGCTCCCACACAAGCGCCGGAAGACACCCCCAAAAGATCGGGGGAGACCAGGGGATTTTTGAATATTCCCTGATAGGTTGTCCCGGAAATGGCAAGACCGGCTCCCACTAATAAAGCGGCGAAAACCCGGGGCAACCGCACCTGAAAGACCACATCCGCCATGGCGTCGGTCCAGGTCTGCTGCAAATCCCAAAAAGCGGAAAGCAGTATTTTCACCACATCAATTATGGACAATTCATAACGGCCCAGGCAAAGAGCGGTCAGGCTTAAGGCAACGGTCAAAACACCGGTCCCCAGGATGGCACCCAGCTGCCAGGGCTGATTATTGGTTCGCTTTAATTCGATGATCAGCACCCCACATCAAATAGCTTTCAAAAACGTATTTGTCTTATCCTGTTCCGGTGATTCCCTTTTAACTTCACAAGACAACATCTCAAAATAGTTCCGGTCAAAGCGCAGCAGACCATCATCCCGCATCTTGCCCAGCTCTTTGGACATGGCACTGCGGTTTAAACAAAGAAAATCCGCCAATTCCTGTCTGGAAAAACGGATAGTGAAGCTGTTTTCTCCCTTTTCCTGAACACAGTAAGAGAAAAAAGCCAGCAATTTTCCCCTGATACTCCGTTGTGATAAACATTTGAGTTTGCGGCTCTGAGTGACTGCCTCCGCCGCAATAATTTTCAGGAGATTTTCCAGCATCTTGCCGCGAATACTGCAGCTTTTATTGCAGTTGGTATAGATGGTTCCGCAATTCAGCAATAGAATCTCCGACGGTTCCGCCGCGACAAAGGAGGTGAGATAGCTGGGCCTTTGGGCACAGACACAGCTGCCGGCCATGGTATCCCCCCGGTGCAGTTCCGCCAGAATGCTCCTGTTCCCGAAGGCATCATCATCCTCGATATACACCCTTCCCTGCAGAATAACACCCATGGAAACAGCGGGCTGACCCGCCTCAAAAACCTTTTCACCCTTTTTGTACCTCTGGACCCTGGTCAGCAGGCATTTGCCAATCTCCTGGAGCTCATCATCGGAAAAGTGACTCAGAAATTCCACCGAACGCATTGCGGAAAGACAGTCTGCCATCCTTTTTCCCCCTTCTCTCGTCTAAGGCCTCTACGGAACCCTTGGCCAGCAAAAGCAAAAACAACAGCAAAAGCGCACTTTCGCTCACAATCGAAAATGCGCCTAAAATCCCATCATTCTGGGTCTTTGCACCTTTCTTTCCTGCCGTATCCTGAACAGGATGCCGCATTTACGGGAGGCCGGTACATTTCTATGCCGACCCTGTGAGCCTTTGCTCAGATCGCCCCAGCATAGCATGGCTTTAGCGGGAAACGATTCGAAAGATTCCACTATTCTGTTGGGTTTCTATGCAATGGATTATGACACAACCACTCATAACATAAATAATTACAACAGGAATGATTATAAAGCTAACAAACTCAACACAATTTTCTCTGATATAAGCAAGTATAACACAACTCCCTGTCCATGTCGGTTGCATTTCCAACAGACTTATAGCAAATACCCCTTCATCGCTAAATATATTGCTGAATATATTTAAAGATGAAGGGGTATTGAGAGCTAATCCTTCTCTCTTTTAAGGAACTCTTTCATCTGCTGTTCGCTTTCGGCAGATAAGGCATCCTTCAGATAATGCCGGGTTGGCGTTTGTTGTGCCTGATAAGCCTCGATGACCTGTTTATTGGCCATTATGACTTCTTCCTTCAAGTCTCGGGCGGATAATAAGGCACATCCTGCCCCTCTGATAATGATCTGCTGCAGGCCATCGGAGGTAGCCACGGTGATCTTATACTTTTTCTGATGATCATAAGCAAATCTTTCAATATATTGATCCGCGGTTTGCGCTTCTTTGGTATAGACCATCAGGATATTATGATAATCGATGGCTTCCTCAGGATGCCCCTGAACACGATAAGCATCGAAGACGACGATAATCCGGCACTTGCGAATCCCCTGATAATTGCTGAGGATATCAAGAAGCCTTATCCTGGCTCCATCCATATTATCCTGAGCAAGCTCTTTCAGTTCCGGCCAGTCAAAGATAATATTATAGCCGTCCACGAGCAGATATTCTGCTTGGCTTTCTTTAGGTTTGTTTAAATCAGCAGGTGGTCTATAATAGCTTTCCGCAGCTTTTTTCCGTTTCTGCCAAAGGGATTTTTTGCCTTGGTTGGCATAATAGGTCTGGTTGAGGATCCTGTCGATCTCCTCGGGGTCGATCCACCTTTCCTCGGCATAGGGTATCTGAAGATGAGATTCTGCTTCTATGAATTCACTCTCTTTGGCGAAACAGCTCTCCACATGCATATGTTCCTTGACTTGATACCAGGGGACCAAAAAGCCGGAACCCTGGGCACAAAATACGGAATCGGCAGGATTATCCACATCCCTTTCCGGGTCGTACCCAGCCATGGCTATGACCTCATCGGGATTATGGCAGGGTTCATAGCCCTTCAGACTGCAAAAAAGCCTGCCCAGACCTTTGCTGTAAGCCATGACCTCCTGCTGATAGTTTCTCATCGTTGCCACGGGAGCACTTCCAGTAAGGGTTGCCCGCTCCCCTTCGATCTGGGCAAGCTGGCAAGTTCCATGCATTTTTTCCACATCGTTCATGGCCCGCCCCACCATTTTTTCCGGCAATTCCAGCTGGAAAGCATAATAAGGCTCCAGGAGCATGGACTCCGCTTCCATTAAACCCTGACGCACCGCGCGATAGGTGGCCTCTCTGAAGTCACCGCCCTCGGTATGCTTGGTATGGGCCCGGCCTGACACTAAGGTGATTTTTAGATCGGTAATCGGTGACCCTGTGAGAACTCCCTTATGAACTTTTTCTTCCAGATGAGATAAAACGAGTCTTTGCCAGCTTTTGCTTAAGCTATCCTCGCTGCATTCCGACCCGAACTGAAGGCCGCTTCCCCGCTCCCCCGGCTCCATTAATAGGTGGACCTCCGCATAATGCCGCAAGGGTTCAAAATGCCCTACTCCTTCCACGGCATTACCAATGGTTTCTTTATAAACAATCCTCCCTGATCCGAAGGACACCTCCAGGCCAAACCGGCTCCGGATCAGGCTTTGCAGGATTTCCAGCTGGACCTCGCCCATCATCTGCACCTGGATCTCCCTGAGTTCCTCATCCCAGACCACCTGCAAGCCTGGGTCTTCTTCCTCCAGCTGACGCAGCTTAGGCATCATCACCTGGGGATCACAGCCTTCCGGAAGGATCATTTGATAAGCCAATACGGGTTCCAAGAGAGGGGCATGGGCGGCGGCCTCCGTGCCTAAGCCTTCTCCCGGTTTGGTTAGGGTAAGCCCTGTTACCGCACAGACCGAACCTGCTTCCACTTCATTGACTGCCTCGAATTTTTTCCCGGAATAGATGCGAATCTGGTTAACCTTTTCTTCCCATACTCCATTGCTTAAACTCTCCCTTACCTTGAGCCTTCCGCCGGTGATCTTCAGATAGGTAAGGCGATTGCCCTGTTCGTCCCTGCCTATTTTGAATACTTTAGCCCCAAAGCTTTCCGGATAGGCCGGCAGGTGAGCATAATCCACAATACCCTGGAGCAATTCCTCGACACCCTCCAGCTTTAAAGCGGAACCGAAAAAGCAGGGGTACACTTTGCGCTTCCTAATCCCTTCCCTGATCAGGGGGATCTCAATATGTCCCGTATCCAGATAAGCGTCCAGCAGCAGTTCATCACATAATGCCAGCTGGTCATAGAAATCAGCGGATTCAGGTTGTCCAAAGTCAAGGCAGCCGTCGCTGAGCTGGCTTTTTAATTCACTCAGCAGCTTTTCTTGATCCGTACCCACCTGGTCCATTTTATTGATGAATAGGAAGACCGGTATCTGATAAATATCCAGCAGGTGCCATAAGGTCCTGGTATGCCCCTGTACTCCATCGGCTCCGTTGATCACCAAAATGGCATAATCCAGTACCTGGAGGGTTCTTTCCATCTCCAGGGAAAAATCCACATGACCAGGGGTATCCAGTAAGGTAATCTGGGTATGATCCACTTCCAGTATGGCCTGTTTGGAAAAAATCGTAATCCCTCGGGCCCGTTCCAGTTCGAAATTATCCAGATGAGCGTCCTTATTATCCACTCGGCCCATTTTGCGAATGGCACCGCTCAAGTAAAGCATACTTTCCGATAGGGTTGTCTTGCCCGCGTCCACATGGGCACATAGACCAATGACCAATTTTTTCATCTATTTTAATATCCTTCGCTGTCCATAGTGTTATCTATATAATAACAGCAAGCGGGGATTAAATAAATTGTCTATTAGGCGCTAATATTTGGGGGAAGTTTCAAAGAGTAGGCTATGCTAAACTCCAGGGCTTATGGGGATTTAGAGGTTTGGACGCTATTTGCGTAGCACTCAGCATGTTGCAGGCACTTTCCGGAATCAATAAGCATACGAATATTAGTGAATTCATCGTACCCTACCGCAAAATCTGCTTAAAAATAATCACATTGTTGAAAGGAGCTTACAGCAGATGAATGACAAGTATACTTCCAGGTTTATTACTAAGTCCGATGCTCAAATCGACTCCATGATTTTCAAACTGCGTTCAACATGGTGGAGCCGGTTTTATGAATATGCCTGGGCGGCTTCCTTTGCTGAACCGGAAGCAACGGTGCTCGATGCCGCCTGTGGCATCAGCCACCCTTTTAAGTTTTTTTTAGCCGATAATTGTGCCCATGTTTATGCCTGCGATATCGATGAACGCATTCTTCATCCTGCATCGATCATCCAGGATATCGCGGATGACCTGGGCTATGAAGCTGCTCAGTCCATCCACCCCGGATATTTTGAGCGTATTCACTTTAGTCAGGCAAACCTGGCTCAACTCCCCTACTCGGAAAGCATGTTCGATACGATATTCTGTATTTCGGTTTTGGAGCATCTTGATCTTCCTACCCTTCAGTCAGCACTGCAGGAATTCAACCGTATCTTAAAACAAGATGGTCTCATTATCCTGACCTTTGATTACCCTGTAATTAACCTGGATTTATTGCAAACTGTGATCAAGCAGCAAGGCCTATCCTTTTATGGTTCCGTGGATTTCACCCTCCCTGCTGATGCTATCGCCGGATATGGCTTAAACTGTTTCCGGGCTGTTTTGGCCAAAAGCTAGCTGTACCTTGACCCGGACAGTGTAATCCGCAAATTCCCAATCCTTTTGTTGATTGCGATGCAACGGCCCTATCTGCTTTTTGAATGTTTGCGATCATTCGCCCAACAATGTTCTGTTGGACGAATCACTGGTTCATGCCTCGTCTAAAAAGACGAATGTTGGTATTTCTTTTCCTTTATACTCTGTATAAAGGGTTTGAGAACATACAGAAAAGTATTTCTTAATATTTTTATCCGTCATTACCTCTTTAGCGTCTCCAACCTCATAATCATGCTCACCCAACAAAAAACACGTATCCGCAATTCTTATGGCATGGTTTGGATAGTGGGTATTGATAATGCAAGATATATTCTGTTCGCAAACAACGCTTTGCAGTAGCTTTGATAGCCGCAATTGATTGCGAAAGTCCAAATGGGCCTCCGGTTCGTCCAAGATAAGAAGTTGGGGAGAATTAACCAATGCCCTTGCGATAAAAACCAGTTGAAGCTGGCCTCCGCTTAGTTCATTGCAGCGTTTGTCACCTAAATCTCCAATCCCAACGCGTTCAAGGATATTCGCCGCTTGTCTATAATCCTCTTTACTGGGAGCAGCAAAATAGGAGGCGTGACCAACTTTACCGAATACCACCATATCCAGCACGGAATATGAAAAAGAGGATTTATGCGCCTGGGGAACATATCCGATAAAACGGTTTGCTTTTTGTTCAGAGCTATTTTGCCCGGCTACAAAAGATTGGCCGCTTTTCCATTTCAAAATGCCTGCGATACATTTAATCAGTGTCGTTTTGCCTATTCCGTTTCGTCCCATGACCGCCATAATCTCACCGTTTTGCATGGTGAAATTAACATTTTGAAGTATCGGTATATGTTTGTCGTAGTAGAAAGTTCCGTTTTTAACCTCAACCAGCATTATGCGCCTCCTTTCGTGCGCCGATAAATCACCGCGAAGAAGGGTGCTCCGATTAAGGCCGTTAAAATGCTGATGGGTATCTCGGAGGTTGTTAGGTTTCGCGCAAGGCAGTCAACCAAAATCATAAATACCGCACCCAACAGGCACGAAACCGGGAGTAACTTCCCATGGTTAACCCCAACAATTCGCCGGGCTATATGTGGTATTACAAGGCCAATCCAGCCGATAATGCCCGATACCGTTACACAAGCGGCTGTAACCAGCGTACAAAACAGAATAATCAACCAACGGGTATGTTGCGGGTTGATTCCCATGGTATAAGCATCTTCGTCGCCAAGGGAAAGGATATTGATTTTCCAACGTAAAATTAATACGCCAATAATCCCCACTAAGGCAGGGATAATTGCAATCCGCAATTGTGTATATGATGTGTTGGCAAAGCTGCCCATCAGCCAAAAGGTAATAGCCGGTAATTTGTCCCCCGTATCAGCTACATATTTAACAAGTGATATCAGCGCATTAAATATGGACGATACGATAATACCTGATAGCACCAGCGACAGGGTTTCCGTTTGGCCCTTCGTGTTTGCAAGAAAGAATACAAGCAATATACTGGATACGCCCAAGAGAAAAGGGAGCAAAGATATAAATACGCTGCTATCAGAAAATAGTAAAATGCCAAGTGCTGCCCCAAAACCCGCCCCGGCGCATACTCCTAAAAGGTCAGGGCTTACCAGTGGATTTTGAAATGTGCCTTGCAAGGCGGCGCCGGATATTGATAATCCAGCGCCAACCAAGCCAGCTAATAAAATTCTCGGAAGTCTAACGTTTATCAAAACGTGGTCGATGATTTTAAGTGCATCATCGGACGTCCCTGCTAACCGATTCAACAGCACATTATAAATGTCCATAAAACCCATTTCATAACGTCCGAAAAGCATTGAGCCGATAATAGCCAATGTGAGGGCAGCAAATAACGCGATAATTATTACTACATATTGTTTTTGTGTGATATTATCCATAGCTACCGGGCTTCTCTCAAACTTAGAATCGAGGTAATATCACCATCCGTGAGTGTTACCCTATGTAGACGTTCATAGTAGTTTGTCAGTTCGGCACGAAAATCATTTTCACTTAACAATTCGGGGTATGCTTTTGATATTAACCATAACGGCATCATGGGAGAATCAGCGCAAGGCGCACCCCAAGAGTAAGCAGTTTGGGGGATATCGTAGATTGCTTTATTTTTCCAGGCATCTAACAGTGACCAATCCTGACCCGCTATGCTGTTAGCTAAAAACGCTTTTGCCGGGGCGTTATGGAAAATGAAAATCAGATCGGGATTCCAGTTATATATTTGCTCCATGTCAACCTCGGCGGTTCCCTCAATATCTGCCGCCACGTTGATAAGCCCAGCCTTATCAAAAAAACTCTGGGCATACGAATCAAAAGAACTGCTCCCGGAAACCACCAAACTGCCGCCTACATTGCTAAAAACGCACAGTGCTCGTTTGGGCTCCCCGGTCTGCTTTGCCAGCAGCTCTGCAACCCTTTCGTCGGAAAGCTGCCACTCCGATTGCAACCCCTCATTAGTATCTGCGTCAAAAATCTCACGAAGCAGATTATCCCACGCAACTGTGACATCTTTCGGATCGGTCAGTTTTGGTGAAAAGAAATTGATAATAGGCAACCCAATATTCGCAAGTCCCTTTTTTTGTACTTCGCCATAGTAAAGAATTATATCCGGGTTAAGTTGCAGAAGTGCCTCGGTATTGATGGAAAAATCATCACCCACAAAGGTAGTGTCTACATCAGTATAATTCGGAAACAGTTTTGCCATTATATCAGCATTGGAAAAAGCAAAGGCTTTGGGGCTTAGTCCAACAATCATGTTTTTATCAGGTATAGCCTCAAGCAACACAGAGGTAACCGGCGGTGTGATAATAACCACCTGCTTAATTTCCGATATGGATGGTATTGCGACCTCGTTGCCGCCCAAATCAGTAATAATCCTCGTTTGTGCTGCAGATGGGGGAAGAGCTGTGTTATTGGTTATGTTTGCCTTCGTTGGATTTGATGGCTTTGTCTCACAACCAGCCAAAGAGCAAAGGATAAGGGCTGTCAGCAATAAAGGTATCAGTATCTTTCTCATTTTTCCTCCTTATGTTTACACATGGTTTTGTATTAAATTATTGGCGTGTTCTAAAACCCTTTTATGACTTCTAACCGGGATAATACCGATATTGATCCAAAATACCATAATCATTGATCATGGTTTCTGATTTCATCACCTCACCCCCATTCATGCAGTTAGCCATGTCTAACTATTGTATACCTAGCATACATTCATTTCTTTTGTATGTCAAGCATACAATTAGGAGAGATGCACCGGCAGGTGGTGATTCCCGATCGCCAGCGGCTTAGGAGGGAGCTACTCCCTGTATGGCTTGAAAAGCCCTCAGTTTTTTGCACAAAAACAGGGGCCGCTGCTTACGAATCATTCGGTTCGTTTTGCAACGGCCCCTCTACGCCGGTATGTGTGCTGTTGGCCATGAGGAATATCCGCTGACAATCAGCGCATAACCTTCAGGGGCTTTTTGGGGGGCGGCCATACCTTAATCGTCTCCGCAATTGTCTCAAGCAGCTTCTGAGCTTCTTTTCTTTTTTTCTCTTTCAGCTCCTCATCAAGATAATGCAGATTGGTAAGGGCTGTGGTCAGTTCAAAAAAGGCTGTGCTAATAGTGGCACGGCAGGTGTCACAACGTTCCGCATACTTAGCTGGAGCATTGGGATCTATTTCTGTTTTGAGGTTATGAGTCGGCAAGGGGGCATTGCTTTGCAACGAAGTAGTGCTGGTAGTGCTGGTAGTGCTGGCACTGCTGACTGAGGAGGATGCACCGGCAGCGGGTGATTCCCTTTGGACATTCTCCGGAAGAACAGACTGGACCATCAAACTGGAGATTGCACTGTTGATCCCCTCCAGCCCTTTTTTGAGGGCTTTATTTTCCTGCTGGATCTCCTCGCTCTTCTGCTTGGCCAGATCTCTGTCTTTTAGAGCCTGCTGCAATTCCAGCTTGGTCATACCGGCCACATCGTTCTGGGCCAGGAATTCTTCCCGTTCATCTTCCGGCAGGCCCAAGAGGAGGAGAGCTTGGGTGTATGTCAAATCGCGCACTGGTGCGTGATTTGACAGGCCCAGCTCGTCCAGGAAGCTTGCCCCATACTCTTCGTAGAGCTGCATCAGTCTTCTGGCAGTACTCAGGGAATAGCTCACCGACTCCTCCAGCCACTTCTCCCATTCCCCGTGGTTGATCATACTCTTCGCTTCCTTGAGCCGGCGGCCGATTTCCACGGCGCTGGCCAGCAGAATTTTCCGGGTTTGCTGGGTAATCATATTTATTTCAGCCGCGATCACCAGCGGCGTCCGTTCAGTGGATAAATCATTCACGCTCCATTTCCCGCCCTTTCATCAACAGTATAATCCAGAATATGCCAGGCGGTAATGAATCGTGAAGCTCATGCACAAAAGGCGGGGCTCATCAGCCACTATGACTGCAGCTTATTTTTTCTGCCGTGACCTTGTCCAGAATGTCCCAGACGGCTGCCGGCTGGGCCGGTTTATTCAAGACCCGGAGCGGCGACACGGCTTCAAAATCCGCTTGCTCCTCCGACGCTGTTATAAAAACGATGTGACACGCTTTATTGCGCTGCCTTATAGAGGAGGCAGCCTCAAGACCGGTGATGTTTTTCATCCGGTGATCCAGAAAGAAAAGGTCAAATAGATTAGGGTTCTCGTTGAATTTCTCCAGCAGTTCCTCCCCGCTGCTGAATTCATAAAGGTTAAACTTGACTCCGCATCTGCTTTCATAGTCCTGAATGATAAGTTTTATGTACGCCCGCTGAAGTGCACCGTCATCACATAGGCTAATAGTCAACCCGGCGGTCAGCATGGCTTCCACCGGGTGACCATGAGGATAGGTCCATCCGTTCCTGCTCTGCTATCCATATCCATATACTTCCCCCTTTTCCGCCCGGCCCCGGACCGGACCCCCATCAAGGGTCCGCTTCCGGCAGCCCGGCGGTGATCAGGGGAAATTAAAAGACGCATGCAAGGGTTTTTATCCCTACACATGCGCCTGAATTCATTCTGTCTCAAGTTTCTGCGCTCAAGTCGCACACAATCAGCACGCCCCCTGAGCGGCAGTCCGATTATACCCCCTGGCCGCCCGTACTGTTGTACTGGAGCGAAGGGCATTGTATAATGGATCTGTCGTCGTGGACAGCTTGCTGTTACGTGTAGGTGCTCGTACACCTTGCGCGTGCCTGGAAGTGTTCCTCCACTTTCGGGCCGCGGCGGCCTTTTAATTTCCACCTGTATCCATTATAGGGGTATTGGGTGGGAATTACAAGCCAAGTAATGTTGAGGCAGGAATTTTATCCTAAAAGATTAATGAAGCTTAGTGGCTGCCAAAGCTACTGTATTTTATAAATTTTTCTGGGATTGTATTACAAATATTGTTGTGGTAACATAAAAATCGGGAGGGATAGGCAATGGATAAGTTGGATATTATTCTGGAAAAGTTGGAAAAGCTAGAAGCCGGGCAAAATGAAATGCAATCTGACATGAAAGAAATGCAAGCTGACATGAAAGAAATGCAAGCTGACCTGGATAGAATAGAACTTGATCTCCTCTCTTTGAGGCTGGATAACAAATCTATACATCGAAAGCTTGATGTTATTGCGTCGGCGGTAGTCGATGCCCAGGAAGATATTACAATTTTAAAAGCTCAATAAAATAGCTATGTAATACATACCCGGCCCGGGGATCCCTGGCCGGCTTTTCTTTTCGTATTACAAATCATTGCCACCATAAATTTTGCTCCCTATTCCTTTTTATAAATTGCCATTTTATAAGTTTCCGCTGGATTCCCGCCAGTCGAAGTATTTTCTCCTAAAAACTTGGCAATATAAAAACCCTGAGCTATTCGGTCACATCTTGTCAACTTACAGAATATAGTAAAGTAAATTCCCAAAATATTACAATAGGAGGTCGACTCATGGCCACTAAATTATTCAAACTCGCCATAGACGCTGTTACGACTACAGATACTGAGATCAATCCAGCCGTCGAAAGCTATTTTTATGAGTTAAGCGAAGATCAAAGAACCGGCGGAACGGTCACTATTCCGGCTACCGAATTTACTGATGATGCCGGTAATGTCATGACAGGCAACCTTACTCCTGTAACTGCGGACAATGGCTATTATCTATTGTTTATCAACGGCGTGTTGCAGCAAACCAGCTTATACACGGTCAGCGGTGACGGTTCCCAAGTAGTGATCACAGATGCTGATACAGTTCCTGTCGGCGCCCCCATTACCTTAGTCGTCACTAACTTCGCTCCGGTTTCCGATTCCGACACCACTGTAACAACCTAATTTTTAAGCTTGAAGATGTGCAGCCATCCACATCCGGACTGGCGACAATAAGGAGCTTACGCAAAGGCACACCCCCAATAAGAGCGTACAGCAAGACGGCCTGGTCATTTTAGCCAGGCCGTCTTGCCGTTGTTTGTTACATTATTATATTTCTGTTTCACTTTAAAGAACCTGCTTCCTATTAGAAACATAGACTAAGGAAAGAATAAGGCAGAAACCATGTCTTTATTGCGGAGTGATGTCTGTGTTTAAAGGGGAAATAGGCTTCAATCCCACTAAGAATCTACTGACTGCGGAAGCTTATCAATATAATGCACGGTCTGACGGCATTAAGAAAGTTTATACCAATGATGATGAGATAAAGGAATACGGGGATCAGGGCATCCTTGATCCTCATCAAGTCTCTTATTTCAATTTATTTATCAACGGTGTATTGCAGCCCAGGGTTAACTATGAGCTTCATGAAGGCCTGCTCGTCCTTAAAACAGAAGATGCTCCTTTAAAGGGCTCTCCTATAATCATCACTTTCGTTACTTTCAGGGATGAGGAACCCACTCTGCTCAATTCCGCCCTGGCTGAAGGGCTCTTGCCTTCGGGGCTGCTATCCCGCGGCCCGGTGACCGATAGGGGGATTGAGGTAAGTGATACTGTCCGCCCTGATCTAAAGCTGGAAAAGCTGACCCTGTCCGGGCCCGAATCTATGGCCGCCGGTCAGGCGGCCACTTGGGTATTTACCATTACCATAAGCAATCAAGGGGCTCTGCCTATTCGTGATATTGTGGTCAGGGAATTTATCCTCCTGGATTCTGTGCTGGCTATAGAAACTCTGTCTTTGTCTCAAGGGAATCTGGATCTTAATGATGAGCTTATCACCTGGACTATTGATCATTTAAATCCTGAAGAATCTGCCGCCGCAAGCTTCCGTGTGGAAGGTCTGTTTAAATCCGCCGGCACCCGCTTCGTCAGCAGGAGTTCAGCCACAGGCCGCAGCGCGGCAGCGCCTGAACGAACCGGCATGGTGGGAGGAAGCCCCGTCACGGTCAGCAAAGGACTGGAGCTTACCAACACAATTCTGTCCGGGCCTACCCAGGTAACCAGAGGCCAAACCCGGACATGGGAAGTGGAACTCAAAGTGACTAATCTTAGTGGTGTCGAGCTGTCCGATCTTCTGGTCACCGATACCCTGTTGATTGAGAACATCGGCGAAGTGAATGTGATCAGCCTCTCTCATGGTGATGCTCATCCGGTAAACAGGGAAATCCTCTGGAACCTTGCCGGACTGAAGCCTTTGGAAATGGCTGTTCTCATCCTGGATATAACAGGGTCTTTTACCCAGGAAGGTTTGAGGCCCTTAGATACTGCATCTGGTTCGGGCAAGCTGGAAAACGGCAAACCAGACACCGGCAGGCTATCCACAAATCTTGCCCGGGATGTTCAAATCATCGTTCTGCCGGAAATCACTCCGGTTCAGGAAGCGCTCTTCTTGCAAACCTCTGTATTAACTATACCTCTGAGCGGGTCCATAGGTACTCCCAAACGCTGGGAGCTGTCTTTAGAAATCACCAACCTCAGCAATGAAGTGATCCGCAATATCCTGGTCACCGACACTATCCTGCTTGATGAATTTAAGTGGACGGACACGGTCTTTGTCTCCCCAGGGGAGGTGGCTACCGCTCATAATACCCTGCTCTGGACTATAGAAGAGCTCTTGCCCGGCAGAACCCTAACTGCCAGATTTGCAGTCGAAGGGCTTTTTAATACTACCGGCCTGCGTTCTCTCAGCAGGGCTGTCGCCTCAGGATGGAGCCTGAATTCTTGCGTACTGTCCAATATTGCTTCCGGCTCACTCATCCGCATCTCAGGCTATATTTTTGCTTGTGTTATTGTAGACAAAGTCTTTTCTCAGTGTCAGGATCGGTATTGCTTTGAAGATATAGCGCTCCCCATCTCCGCTTTTCAGAGGATTCTCTTTAAACCGGGACGTATTATGGAAGACACTCTGGAGATCACTGCTATAAGAGATCGCCCCCATTGCCAAAGAGTTCAATTCCTTTTAAAGATACCCTTTACAATCGTTGCCGGGGACACGACTCTGGGCCAAGACTCCCTGCCCCCTATCCCTATCGACCTCATCATGTTCATGCCGGAACCACGGGATGAGTTTTCTTATGATATTGTGGTGGAAACCCGTTCCCAGCTGCTCGGCCCTCCCGCCGGTTGTGAGGAAGGCCGGCATTGTACCGTAGGTGTGTTTATCGTGATCAAAGCCGTAGGCAAAGTACAGTTATTGATCCCCAGCCTGGAGGTTGATCCGGAGCCTTCCCTGTGCGAGGGGTTTTTGCCGAATCAGATCTGCGATAGTTTTAAAACAGCGGTTTTCCCGGATTTTTATCCTGCGCAAAATATGCTGCAGAATACGGCGCGAGATAAACTGCAAGGTAACCTGCAAGATAAATTTCAAGATAACCCTCAAGATAAGCTTAAAGCCAAAGTCTTACCCCCCAATCCCCCGGCCCAGCTCAGGGAAGCCCTCCTCTGTCCCCCGATCTTTGGCAACCTGACTCTGGAAAAATACATCACAACAGGACCTACAGCAATAAATCCTCAAACGAATGGTATCTGGACCATTGAAATCAAGCTTGCCAATGACGGCTATGGTCCGGTCAGCAATGTGGTTATGACCGATACTATACTGGCAGACAGCTTAGCCTCCCTTAACGTCCTCAGCCTTACCCAAGGTACAGTATCCCAAGGAGAGAATAAATTGATCTGGGATATCGGGACCCTGAATTCAATGGAGACCGTTGTTTTGGCGGCAGAGGTAAAAGGTTCTTTTAATGCCCAAGCCGATGCACTTCTCAAAGGCGAAAACCAGCAGTACAATGCCCTTGCCGATGGGGTCAAGACTGCTTTTACCGACAGTGATGAGTTGATCATCTACGGCAATCAGGGAATACCCGCCCCTGAGGATATCTCTTTTTTTAATCTTTATATCAATGGGGTATTGCAGCCTCAAACCAACTATAAAGTAAGGCCAGGACTTCTCATCCTGACCGTAGACAGCCCTCCCCAAAAGGGAGTTCCCGTTATTCTTGAATCACTGATTATCAGGGACAGCAAGGATACCCTTTTAAAAGCGGAACTCAATCAATACAACACTCGTGCCAATGGCCAAAGAGAGTATACCAATGCTGATGAAATAACCATGTACGGCCATGAAGGAATCCTCGATCCCCGGCAAACTTCTTATCACACTCTCTTTATCAATGGAGTGAGCCAGCCTAAGAGCAACTATACCCTGCGCAAAGGTCTCCTTACTCTGGAGGTTGTCTGTCTGCCCCTGGAAGGAGTACCCATGTCCATCCAATTTGTGTCTTTATATTCATGACTCTGTGGAGGCTATGAGTAAGTAACGCTATAAGGGGGTTTTTTGATGGGCGATAACACGAAACTCATGAGCATCGTTTTTAGTTTGGAAGATCCCTTGATTACGAGGGAGTATCCGTCGAACATTGTCCTGTTCCGGACCTTCACCTCGGCTCAGACCAATACAGCGCTCTGGACACCGGCTTCCGGCAAAAGCGTCTTTATGACGGCCTTGCAAGTGTCCGCTTCCGTTCCCGTCACCATTCAACTGAACAGAGGAAGCAACGCTGCGTTTATGTCCATCATGCTTACCAGCGCCCTGGCAACCTATGGGGCAAGCTTTCCCTCCCCTGTTCAGCTTAACCAGGATGAAGCCATCTCAGTGACGACAAGTGCCGCGGGGACAGTCAATATCACCCTTATGGGGTACGAATTATGAAACAACTTCTTCAAACATCCAATGCTATTCCCGTGGCAATTGAGAAAAGCTCCCCCATGATCAAATATGACCGCTTCGGTGTTCTACCCACAAGGCAGAGCCTCTGGACTCCGGAAACAGGAAAAAGCGTCTGTCTGACAGCGGCTCAGGTGTCGGCTCCTCTGGCGGCATCCATCATCTTAAGTGACGGCAATGACGACTTTCTTTCCCTGAGAGCAACCGGGCCCTTCAGCACCGTGAGTCAGAACTTTCCTTCACCCTATCAGCTCAAGACGAACAATACCCTCATGGTGAGAACATCCGACGAGCAGATAGACTGCCAAACTTCCGGCGCTGTTACCGCTACTCAGACAGCTTATAACGGCCGCACGGATTTCACCAATGTCAATAATGCCGTAGGGCTTCACAACGGCAGTGTTGCCTCTTTAGCCTCGGCATTGCTCACCCAAACCGGAGGAAATATCGTCCTGGGGTACAGCCTGCTCCCCGCCCTGGCTGCTTATTTGGACATTGAGCAGGTTGTGATCAAATTCTATTGCCGGCTCAACCTGACCCTTGCCGTAGGTATCAGCTCGATGATCCTTAATTGGCGGTCTAATCCTCAGGCAGCCTGGACTCAATTGGATCAAATCAGCCTTTCCATCATCGGCACTCTTAATTATTTAACTAACCCTGTTGAATTCGACATCACCGCTGCTGTGCTGGGTGCCGCTAACCCCTGGGATGTCATCACAACCCTGCAAACCTCATTTATCGGCAGCCATACCGGGTTAGGCATAGGCAATACCATTCAATTGGACGCTGTGGAGATTGAGATTTGCACCACAGGCCAAAACCAGCTCACCCTTTTCGGATATGAGGTTTAAAAAACTCAGTCAAGAGACAGCTTTGTCAGTAATTTTTCCACTGTAGAGGCTGAGATATAGTTGTCATCCTGTTTAATCATCACACTGGTGCGGCATTTAAAGCATTTCTTGGTACAATCTACGATCTCAAAATCAATCTTTCTATTGGTTAAAGCTTGGATTACTTCAGCATGTTTTTTTGTATTTTTGCATATCACGATTTTAGGCATCCGGTTTCTCCTTATTCTCAACCATTTCTGTTACTTGTTCAGCTTCGTTATTCATCAGGGCATATATATCCTGCAGAAATTTCAGTATAACCCTTTGTTCATCAATACTATATCTGTCTATAACATCTGTTTGACAATGATGAGCTTTGTCATGAATGACCTCATGGGCTTCATAGATGGCCTGGCCTTTTTCTGTCAGCCGATAATACACCTCCTTATTGTTTTCCGGATTCTGATACTTCACAATGTAATTTTTGTCGGACAGTTTCTTGCATATTTTAGTGACTGCGCCGGTGGTCATTCTCAACTCCGCTGCTATCTTGGTCACATTGGGGTTTTCCATGGTTCCAATCCAATGAAGGCAATGGACCTGGGAAAAATTTAGGTCATCAAATTTATGAGTCATGGAATCCATATCTTGTTGTATGCTCAGCAAGGTGTCCATAATATCTTTGGCGATCTTCATTTTATACTCCTTACTCATATTACTTCCATGGAAGCAATTCTAAGTATAGGTTTTTTTTCCTTCCATGTCAACAATCAGCAAAAGACGACTTCCAGCTTCCGCCGGTTGTCGTCTTTTGCTGCCTTTCCAACTGTCCTGCCGGGACAGCCGTTATGAATTTAACCGATACTTTTGCGAACAGGAATCCAGATTTCGCTTTTATAATCGGGTTTGCTGGTATCCGGGGTTTCGTTCCACAATAATTCAGGACCCCCGGTCATTTCATATCCTGATGCGGGGAACCATTCGGCGTATATTTTGGCCCATGTATTCTGAAGAGCTTCCGGGAAAGTACCCACCGCTTTAAACACTGCCCAGGTGGCTGCCGGAACATGCAGAAGATCATAGTGATTGGAATTTGCCTGGGATGCGGCAACACCAATGTACTGGTCAAGCTGGGAGCCTTCTGCGGTGCGTTCATCAAAATTCGCGGAAACACTGAGCATGCCTTTCGGTTCGGTATCGCACAAACTTTTTAATTCAGCGATGACTTCAGGTGTCAGTTTTTGTACTAAGGAATCCATTTCCGGATTAATGCCTTTGAATTGCATGGTAATCCGTTTTTTAAACCCAACGATATAGAATTCATCTTTTTCCACAAGGCGATAGTTCATTTCTGTTCCTCCTTTAATCGTTAATTGGAAGGTCATGGGGGGCATGACTTTAAGTTCCGCATTTGCTTTTTTGGCTTGGGAGGGAGCTACTCCATGCATGACCTGAAAGGCCTTGCTGAAAGCTTCCGGGGACTCATAGCCCAGCTGCAATGCCAAATCGATAATCTTGACTTGTTCAGACCTCAACAGCGCACCCGCCAATGACAGCCGTCTGCGGCGAATGTATTCACCCAAGGGCATTCCGGCCAGAAAAGAAAACATTCTGCGAAAATGGTATTCTGAGCAGCCGGCTATACGGGAAATCTGCCCCGGCTCAATAACATCCAGCAAGTTTTTTTCAATATAAGCCATGACCTCATTAAATTGAGCCAACATATTCATTGCTTATCGCCTCCTTTCCAATGAATCATAGCAAAGCGTTAAAATGAATTCCTGATAGTTATGTTGCGGATGATCACAGGTTTTGGCAGTGTAAATCATGCCTGAGTCATTCCATATTTACTTACTACAAAAGAAATTATACAATGCGATTACATAGAGGGACAACTATGCTCTCTAGTGT
This sequence comes from Desulfitobacterium chlororespirans DSM 11544, assembly GCF_900143285.1. Taxonomy (NCBI): domain Bacteria; kingdom Bacillati; phylum Bacillota; class Clostridia; order Eubacteriales; family Desulfitobacteriaceae; genus Desulfitobacterium; species Desulfitobacterium chlororespirans. The sequence goes on along the minus strand of NZ_FRDN01000008.1, from coordinate 105,905 downwards.
CATTTATGCTATGGTCATTTATTTAAGGACAATGATAGAAAGAGTGGGTAAAAACATGAAAATTTCTATTTCAGACGAGGTCTATTCGCTTTGTCCGGGAGCTGCCTTAGGCGTTTTGTCTTACAAGGCTGACGTTGTTCCCAGCACCCAGGAATTGATCATACTATTTGACTCTGCGATTGCAGTATTATCAGAGAGCTATTCAACTGAAAAAATAGCTCAAAACTCCCATATTGCGGCAACCCGTCAAGCCTATAAAGCCCTTGGAAAATCTCCCCATGACTACCGCAATGCAGCGGAAGCTATGCTTCGCCGTATTGTGCAAGGCAAAGGGCTTTATCGCATCAATAACATTGTCGAGATCAATAATCTGATTTCCATTTCCTCCGGCTACTCCATCGGCTCATATGATGCAGACCAACTCCAGGGGAACCTTGAACTCCGGCGTGCCGAAAAGGGAACCCATTACGATGGTATAGGGAAGTCTGCTGTGAACATCGAATACCTGCCTACTCTCTATGATCAGTCAGGGCCTTTTGGCAACCCCAGCAGCGACAGCCGCAGAGCGATGATCCAACCCGGCGGGCATAACATAGTTACCATTATCTATTCTTTTGATGGTGCAGAGGAACTGGATTATTGGCTGGAAAAGCTTTCCTCGTATTTAACAGATTATTGCGGAGTCGTTGCTGCGGAAAAAATAATAGTAAACAAACGCTGATAACAGAAAATCGGCAATCCTGATCTACGCAAAATAAAACTATGCAGAAATAAAACCGAAGAATTAAAAACAAAAGATCCTCGTCACCAATACGGTGAAGAGGATCTTAGATGAGCTTATTTCTTAGCCTGCTCCAAGGCCTTGTCGACAGCTTCCTTAATAGCTGCCGAGGAGAGGCTGGCGCCGCTGACTGCCTCTACTTCAGTGGATTGAGCTTCGACAATCTTGGCAGGCAGGGCTTCGATGGCCATGGAGCCCACGCCTGGGGTCTCCTGATTCTCAACGACGGCAACTTCAGCGATTTTTCCGCCCTGGACAGTAACCGAGACCTTAAGCCCAGGATGAATGCCTTTATCACTGGACCCTTCATAGGTTCCGTCCTTGTACAGTCCGGCATCTGCAGATTGGGATCCGCACCCCGTCAGCAAAACTACCGTGGATAAAACAACACCCATTAACGCGATCATTTTAGTATTTTTCATTTTATTCTCCCCCTCGCTTCATCAAAAAGTCCATTAAATCTTCTTATATTACAGTCTTAAGGTGCGGTGCCCTTGTTTTGGTTCGGAATCAAATCTGTTTTACAGCATTCTTCCCGGCAATGTAGCCATAGAATAAAGCCGTGGCATGAGAAACTCCTTTTAAACTGATGGGATATTCAACGCCATAACGGTTACCTTGAATATTGCCTGCCGCATAGAGTCCGGGAATCACATTGCGATTCTCATCAAAGGTATGGCACTCTTCATCGCTTTCCAGACCACCGATGCAAACCAGCATGGCCGCTGTGGTCATTTTTACGGCGTAAAATGGTGCGGTTTCCAGAGGGAACAGGCGCTTGGCTACCTTGCCGAAATCTTCATCTTTGCCCTTATGGCATAATTCGTTATAGCGTTGAATGGATTTACGGGCTGTCTCCTGATCGATTTCCAACTTGCTCAGCAGCTCTTCCAGGGTATCCGCTTTAACGCAGCGCCCATCGGCAACGGCTTTATCCAGCTGTGCCTGGCTTTTATGATTGGCACTGGTTGCATTGTTTTTAGGCGTGGATTCATCGTAATAGCAGGGAGTGCCATGGGCGGCCGGCATATACTGGATTTCATCCTTCCATTTAGCATCCCAGAACTGGTAGGAGTATTGCCCCTTTAACAGCTCAATCTGGTTTTCCACCTGCTGGCCGGGCACATCTTCATTCATAAAACGTTTGCCATTAGCATCCAACTGCAGGAATCCGGCAATACCCATGACCCCGATTCCTTCAATATCGGCTTCCCCGCCCATGTGGTGAATCATGGGGGCATGATGCTGCTGGATCTTTGCCCCGGCCCAGGCCCCTAATTTCAGCCCGTCTCCGGTATTGGTCTTATTTCCTTCCACATCGATATTGACCCAGATGCGGGGAATATTGTTTTCCAAGACTTCCGGGCAATAGTAATTGACAATTTCATCGTTGCTGGCATATTCCCCGGTAGCCAGAATGACACCCTTATTGGCGATAGCTTTGACATATTTGCCGGTTTGGGCGTTGCGGGCGTATACCCCGGTGCAGCGACCGTTTTCCATAATCAGTTTTTCCACGAAGTGACCATAGTAAGTCTTAACCTTGCCGGTGCTGATGGCTTTATCCATATTGGCGTTGACCACCGGCGCCTGGGACGGTGAAAGAATGACTGAAGTGGGAAATGTGGGAAACTGCTCCTCTTTGAAATTGTAATGCTCCGGCAGCGGGTGCAGAAGGGGAGCTAAAAAGGCGTCTTTATGCTCATCCGGAACATCGCTGCGGGCGGTATCGCAAATATATAGATCCGGTTTGGCGGCGATAAACCAGTCAAAGACTTCAGCGTTTTCCTTAGCCCAGCGCGACATGATGGAGCGCTTGATTTTATAGGAGCTTTCCTTCATATGGCTGTCCACCAATTCATCCGGGTCCATAGTGTCCCGGCCCCAGCGTGCCTGCAGCTTGCCGTTGATCACTGCGTATTCACCGCTGCGGCATTGAGGGCCCTTGCCCTTCTCAAATACCGCTACCGCGGCCCCTTCTTCACTGGCCGAACGGGTCGCCGCGACGCCTGCCACACCTGCACCGATCACAATAACATCCACCGTGGTCGTCGCTTCCACATTGGCATCGGCAATTTCCGGTTCCTTGCCCAGCCAGGGCAGTTTACCTGAAGGTGTGGGCTCCCCTGCCGGAGTTTCCCCCACGGGGGCCTGAGTCGAAGCCGGTGCACACGCTCCCAATACACCAGTCATAGCTACCCCTGCTGTACCGATTGCCGCACCTCTCAGAAAATCCCTGCGGGACATTCCGGTTCTGTTCTCCTTTTCTCTACCTTCCATTTGAGCTTCCTCCTTTATTGGCCTCAGTTTTTGTTCTTGAATTCACATGAAAATGATACCATAGGCCCTATTACTCCGGACATCTCTCTGATTTAGTCAAAAAAGTGGTTTATTTTAATATCTTCAATTCAATACATGATCAGCTGTCTTATCATTGGTCTTATCATTTGCCTTAAAACAGGCTATACTATACATGCAAAAGAGATCCAGGTCATTCAGAAAGGAGAACGTCTTATGTCAACTATTCCTTCCCGGCAGCTTCCAAACGTTTTGGCAGCATCAAAGCAGCAGTTCTGTTTTGACCCGGCAAGCGGCTCCTTCTCTCAAGACAAATTACTTTTCGAACAAAGTGACGCCCTCTTTGCTCTGCTGCTTCTGCCCGCTGACGGCAACCCCGTACACTGCTCCAGCAGCCATGTCAGCATTTTGTTTTGCGGCGGACCGGCCACTGTTCTGATCGGGCAACAAAAAACAACCTGTTTTGCCGGAAACATCTTTTTATTCCGCAGCCAATGCAATTTTGTCGTTGAACCTAAAGATGGTGCGGAGATCTATCTGGCCCTGTACAAAAAAGAACTGTTTGACAGCCTGTTTATTTCCATGCTGGCCGATTGCCAACTTATTTATAGTTTCTTTGGCCTCAGCAACTGCAAGGATGAGTTTCTTTATTTTGACTGCAGCCGGGAAATGCCGATTCAGCAGTTCGCCAAAGCCCTGCAGCTGGAGCTGAGCAATACGGATGATCTGTCCGTCAAAACGGTGCGCTGTTCCACAGTGCTTTTCATGACCAATCTTAATCGCATCCACCGTACCCATTTGGTGATCAACGAATCCAGTATGATGAAAGATTATTTGATCGGGGATATTCTCAAATACATGTCCGATCATTTCACGACCGCCACCCTTGCCAGCACAGCCGCCCATTTTAACTACCATCCCGCTTATTTTTCGGCCATGTTTCAAAAAAAGGCTCTCTGCAATTTCACGACTAAAATGCAGGAAATGCGGCTGGAACAAGCCCGCCGGCTTCTGGTCTCCACAGAGCTTTCCGTGCAGAATATTTCGGAAAGCACGGGCTTCCACGACAAGAGCTATTTTTACCGTTGTTTTAAAGCAACCTATGGACTTACTCCCGGGGAATACCGCAGAAAATATGCTGATGAGAAAAATATCCTGACGGAAAAACTTGATAGTTAGAGGCTACATTTCCCTTAATTATAATTGGGCATAGAACTGAGAAAAGGCTGGAGCAGTCAGCTCACAGCCTTTTTTGGGCTCTATCCGAATTATTATAATTTTTTTACTTGTTAGATAGCTTACAGAAAACAGATAAATTTCCGCTTATACTTATCCTAAGCCTTTTTATACTCAATTTTATACTCGAGTCAATTGCACGAAGCCTTTTGATTTTCAACACACAGATAGTTCTGTCCTAAGACCATAAAATAATTAACGGATGGTGAGCTTATGGAAGAAAATAAATGGCTGCCTTGGACTACGAATATGCTCGATGATGATCTGGTAAAAAAAGTGCTGGAAGTCTATCAAATCAAAGAATATAAAAAGGGACAGTTTGTTTTTGAACAAGGTGAGCTGAGCGATCAGATTTATCTTCTCCTTCAGGGCAGAATTGAAATAAATATGGTCAGCGTAGATGGCAAGAAAACTATTTTCTCGATCCATGAACCAAGGTGCTTCTTTGGCGAGCTGATCATGGATCATTCCCCCCGGCTTACCAGCGCTGTTTGTTTGACAAACGTCACCGCGGCTGCCCTGGACAGTTCTTTAAATTTGGGGTCGGATTATTATGAGAAGAAGCTGTATCAGGCTTTATTCTATTCAACAAGCCGCAAGCTGAAAATCCAGATTCAACAATTAAGCGACCAGGTATTTGAAGAGGCTGAAGAGCGTATAGAGAAGCTGCTCTTGGCTCTGTGCAAAAATTTCGGCAAAGAAGAATCCGGACAAGTACAAGTTGATTTGCCTCTGACCCATCAAATGATTGCAGACCTGACTGGTTGCTCCAGACCGACAGTATCTCAAATAATCAGCGACTTAGCCAAAAAAGACAAACTAAGCATGGAAAGAAACAAAATTATATTTAAAAAACATCCGTAATTCAGTATCCTCACGGCGCGTAGAGACAATAGTAAAAGGTGATGAAATTATGGAAAATAAAAAATACGTACCTTGGACGACCAATATGATAGATGAAGATTTGGTCGAAAGAATTCTCCAAATCTATATGAAAAAAGACTATACAAAAGGTCAAATGGTTTTTAAACAAGGCGAGCTAAGCGACAAAATTTATTTACTTCTTAAAGGCAGAATAGAAATCCACATGGTAAGCGAGTACGGCAAAAAGAGTATTCTCGGTATTCATGAGCCCAAATGTCTTTTTGGAGAGTTAATCCTGGACAATTCACCACGACTTACGACTGCTGTTTGTTTAACTGATGTAACTGTAGCCGTTTTGGACATTTCTTTATCGTTGAATTCCGACTATCATGAAAAGAAATTGTATAAGACTCTATTATATTCAACTATTTATAAAATAAAGATCCAGATCCAGCAATTAAGCGAACAACTATTTGAAGAAGCTGAGGACCGTGTTGAAAAGCTGTTATTAGGGTTATGTAAAAATTTTGGCCAAGAAAAATCAGGATATATCGAGGTGGACATACCGATAACTCATCAAACCATTGCTGATTTAACAGGCTGCTCCAGGCCAACCGTATCCCTGATCTTAAAAGACTTATCTAAAAAAAAGCACATCATAATGGAAAGGAACAAGCTGATATTTCCCAAACATGAGCGTGATAATCTTTAATTTCCCTACCTAAAAAGAGAAGTGTTGTTACCGCTAAAAACTCGCAACACTTCTCTTTTTTTGCCTTTGTTTTTAAATTGATAATTTTCCGATTTGTTAGCCAGCTAACATACCTAATCCACTCCGCAGCTTATACTGATCTCAATTACAAAAGGAGTGGTGATATTATGGCCGAAAACAACATTTTTAAAGAAAGAATCAGATTCCCTATTCCAACACGGGAATTGGAAAGGCGTTGGCGTCTGGTTAGGAACGCTATGAAGGCCCAGGGTATAGACTTGCTTATCATGCAAAATGATAATCAGTTTCTGGGTGGATATGTAAGATATTTCATCGATATTCCCGCTGAGCATGCCTATCCTGTTTCGGTGCTGTTTCCTGTTGATGATGAAATAACGACAATCTTCCACTCTTCTGCCGAAAATCCCGCGCCTCCTGCCTGGTCGACAAGAGGTGTCAAAACAAGGTTAGGCGCTCCTTATCTAAGAACCCTGCATTATACTAATCATTACGACGCTGAAGAAATTGTCAAAATTGTTAAAGGGAGAAACGACAAAAAAGTGGGGTTTGTGGGCATGGGGCTGATCAATGCAGCTCTATATCAGTACTTGCATGATCATCTTCCTAATGTAGACTGGGTTGATGCTTCCGATTTAGTCGACGAAATAAAAGCCGTTAAAAGTGAAGATGAGCTGGTTTATGTCAGAGAATCCGTCAAAGTGCATGATGCTTTTGCTTCCGCTATGCCCTCTATCATTCGTCCCGGGATATATGAATATGAAATCAGAAGCGAAATCATACGGTTGCTGGAGAACTTGGGCAGTGAAGAACAACTCATTATGCTTGGCTCATCTCCATCCGGGACACCGACCCCCCATTTGGATACATTTTTTCAAAACCGGCAGCTTATGAATGGGGATCAAATCCTGATCATGGTGGAAGCCAATGGCCCAGGAGGATTTTATTCAGAGATTATGCGGACCTGGTGTTTGGGCGAGCCGTCTCAGGAATTGCATGATACATGGGAAGCCTCTAAAAAAATTCAGCAGTATGCTGCGGGCCTGTTAAAACCCGGCATTAACCCGCCGGAAATTATTGATCAGGTTAACAATTTTATGACCAAGATCGGATTTCCTCCGGAAGGCCGTTTGTTCGGACATGGCCAGGGGTATGATCTTGTGGAGAGACCGGCCTTTGTCAGGCATGAAACTCTCACCTTAAAAGCCAATATGGTTGTTGCCTTACACCCGGTACTTTCGAATGATAAAGCTTTTGCCAGCTGTTGTGATGATTTCTTAATTACAGAAAATGGTGCTGAACGTCTTCAAAAAACACCCCAGGAATTGATCATACTTTAACAATTTAAAATGACCAGCCAATCTATAAATTACGAAATCTGGAGGGAAGAAAATGAAGATTAAGAAAATCGCAATCTTATTTCAATCCACCAACAAAGTTCCTATCGAATTTGAAGAACGGCATCTGGACATGATCAGGCAAACGGTCCCAGGGGTAAATGTTGTCCGGGCTTATACTGAATCAGAGCTGTTGCCCGGGGAGCTGGACGCCGATGTTCTCATCACTTGGGGACAGTACTCTCCCGTAGAATTCTGCACTAAAGCCACCAACTTAAAATGGATCCACGCTGTATCCGCCGGAATCGAAGGACTAACCATACCGGAAATCATGAGTTTGGATGCGGTTATGTCCAATACTAAAGGAATACATGGCATCCCAATGGCTGAGCATACCATGGCCCTGATTCTGGCCTCTCTCCGCCAATTGCCGGTATTGCTCAAACAACAACAGGAAAAGGTATGGCTGAAGCATAAGCCTGATGAAACTCAGGGCAAAACCGTAGGAATTATCGGCCTAGGCAGTATTGGCGAGGAAGTTGCCAAGAAATGCAAGCTGTTCGGAATGAAGGTTGTCGCGACCAAAAGAACGCCTGTCGCCTGTGAATGGGTTGATGAGCTGTATCCTGACCATCAGCTGGACAAATTGCTTTGCCAAGCGGATTTCGTTGTCGTAGTGGTCCCCCTTACACCAGAAACCACAAAACTTATTGGCGAAAAAGAGTTTAAGCTTATGAAGAAAACTTCATATATCATCAATATTGCCCGCGGTAAGGTCATTGATGAAAAGGCCTTGGTCAAAGCCCTCCAAGACGGTGATATCGGGGGCGCCGGGCTGGATTGTGTCGAAGATGAGCCGCTGCCCCAAGACAGCCCTCTGTGGGATATGCCTAACGTGATTATCACACCGCACACGGCGGCGGATTCTCCTTTCTATATGGATAGAGCCATGAATCAATTTTGCGAAAGTCTTAAAAAGTTTATCAATAACCAAGATATATTAAATAAAATCAACAAAAATAAGGGTTATTAGTGAATAGGTGATCACTTAACATGAGGTTCAGCTCATAGCCTGTGTTCGGTTTTAAAAACTCAAACAACGATCTATCGAGCTATGAGTTATGGGTTATGAGTTATGGGTTATGAAAACCAGTATCCTCCAGGCAGACAAGTGCTTTATAGAACAAAACAGGCAATTACCCCCTAAGGGTTTGGAGGTGAACTTTAATGAACTAATGCCATGAAGCTCCAGCTCCAATGTCTTCTCATTATTTTTAAAGGAGGGTTAAATCCATGCGCCAAGTAAATGTTAATGACGTCATTGACAACAGTAAGATGAATAATTACTTTCGTTCAATCTGGACCATAATATTATTTGCACTAATCATTGATGGTTTTGATCAGGCGGTTTATGGAGCAGCACTGCCCATGCTTATGAAAGATCTGAATCTAAGTGCTTCAGTAGGCGGTCTTCTTGGCAGCGCCAGTCTCTGGGGAGCTGTCGTAGGAGCACTGCTTTTAGGCTACCTAACCGACAGAGTTGGCAGAAGGAAAATGATCGTTGTGGCCGTTATCTTATATACTAGTTTTACTGCCCTTTGCGCCATAGTTGCCCATGATATTCTCCTTTTTGCCACCTGTCGTTTTTTAGCGGGAATGGGCATCGCCGCGATTACTCCCATCGCCAATTCAATCTTATCGGAATTTACGCCGAAAAGCTCAAGACGCTTTTTACTCACAAGCAATATCATCGGTATCAACATCGGTCAAATGGTTACATCCCTGATTGCTATCGGATTGATTCCCTTAATTGGCTGGAGAGGACTCTTTGGCATATCAATCTTGGGCTTGGTCATCATCCCTTTCCTGCTTAAGATCCCGGAAACAATGGTTATTGCCCTGAAGAAAGATCCTAAGAGTAAAATCGCCTCCGTTTTGACCCAAGCAGATCCCAGTTTTGTTCCCCAAGAGGATGATGAGTATGTGGTGGACTCCGTACAAACAGTGAAGCAATCCGTAACAGAGCTATTCAAAGGCGGTTTGGCCTGGAATACCATCTTGATTTGGATTATGTTCTTTGTCAATATGTTTATCATTTCTTCTTTGTTGGTATGGCTGCCGAAGATCATCACCTTAATGGGCTATAGTCTGAATTCGGCCTTATTGCTAAACTCCTTGCTCTACCTGGGTTTAATCTTCGGCGGTATTGTCAGCGGCAAAATTGCCCAAAGATTCGGCTATAAGAAAACGCTTATCTTTTACTATATCGTCAATGCAGGGTTCATCCTTTTAATGACGATTAAGTCGACAACCACGGTATTTGCAGTTTTACTCTTCCTGTTAGGTTTCACCTTATGTGCGCAAAGTTTAATCTATCCCTTTACTTCTGCCAATTACCCCATGACGATTCGTGGTACCGGTCTGGGCTTTGGCGCCGGTGTAACCCGTTTGGGCGGAGCCCTTTCCCCCATCGTTATCGGCATATTTGTTGCCCAGGGGATGACACCGGTGGATATTTTCCGTTTTCTTCTCATTCCTGCCTTAGTCGGATTGGCAGCATCCGCACTTACCAGAAAGGCTGCTTATGATTGATTAGTTTAACCCAAGAACCTGGTGCTCCTGCTGCCTACCGGCAGTCAGGGGCATCAGGTTTTCTTTTTCTATATCCTTGACTATTTTGGCGGTTCTTCTTTGGGGGGGTTTGTATCCTTTTTAAGTTCAGCCTTGCACTTAATGCAGTTCTTAACGATTTCCGGATTTGGTGTTCCGCATGCTTCGCATATAACTTTTTTGCCTGCCGAAGGTGGTCTAAAACACATAATAGTTCTCCTTTCCTTTTCATCTGATTACCGAATGCCTGGGCTCCGGCCGCCGGACTTAAGTCCGGCGGCCCGGCCCAAGCATCTTTCTCAACCTTTAGATTAGACGTCCGAGCGGCCCTTTTCTTTACTCCTTGTTTTCCGGTGCTTTGCCTGCCACGCCTGTCTGGCGGCCTCTTTCAATTCTTCCGGGATATGCGTTTTACAGAAGATACAGGAGTCCGCCAGCAAGTAGGTTTTTTTTCCGCAATTGGGGCAGCTAACCATTTTGGGCCTGCATCTTTCACATGTGCTGGTACAGACAAAACACGCCATCATAAATCACCCCTCTTCCTGAGCCAAAGGTATGAGCGGTCGGTTACCCCTATTACGGCAGGAAGATAACAACCTTCTCCCCTATTTCTTCGGCTTTTTTCGCCAGTTCGCTAAGGGGGCCGTACTGCATAACCTTAGCCTGGCAATGTTGGACACAAGAAGGTTCTTTGCCTTGTTTTACACGGTCGGCGCACAAGTCGCAAATCTCCGTGGGTGCCGGGATGCAATCCCAGTGCCAGGTGCCGTCGGGCAGCTTCCACGGGCCGTTTTCAAATACCTTGATTCCCCATTTGCCCACGGGGATGTCGTGTTCGCTTTTACAGGCCACCTCACAGGAGTGGCAGCCGGAGCAGTATCTATAGTCAATCAGTAATCCGTTCTTCACAGTTTTTCCTCCTCCGCTTATTGCTCTGCTGCTTTGTAGATATTGCAAATTTCGCATTTGAAGGTATCGCCGAAGCCCATCTTGCCGATGGCTTTATGGGGCATGATCACGTTGATATTGGACTGCCGGAAGCCGAAAAGATTGGGTTCTTCGCCGTCCTGCTCCGGGAACCACCAGCCGTGCTGAGCGTGGACGACCCGTTCGCCGATTCCCTCCGTGAGATGAGCGACCTGCTTGACGCGGCCTAACTCGTTTTCGATCCACACCCATTCACCCTCGGCGATGCCCAGGCGCTTCGCCGCCGCGGAATTGATCTCCACAATAGGCTGAGGGTTGATTTCGCGCAGCCGATCGATTTGGCGATGCTCGGAATGGAAGAAAGGATAGACGCGCCCGCCGGTCGTGAGGACGAAAGGATATTTTTCAAATAACTCCGGGGTGCTGACCGGGCTGCGGGGCGGCTCGATAAAGTAGGGCAGGGGATCGTCGCCGAAATGCTCGTAAACGGTGGAGTAGAGCTCGATCTTGCCGGTGGTGGACATATAGCCCGGCTCGCCGTCAAAGCGCATCAAGCCTTTCTCCGCCTTGCGGTAAATCTCCTCGGGCTGTTGGATACCGATCTCGCGGAATTCTTCCCAGCTCAGTTTGTCAGGTATACGTACTTTGGATTGATAATCTTCTTCGCTCTCAAACTGGTTCCAATAATCCGGGAACATCCGCCTGCCGATTTCCATCATGAAGCCCAGATCGCTGACGCCTTCCACCACCTCCACAGCCGCGTTGCAGGCGCCGTTGAAAGCGACATTGAAGCCGTAGTGGGATTCTACCATGGTATTATGCTCGGCGAAGGTTTTCAGCGGGATCACCAAATCTGCCAGAGCCATGGTGGTGGCGTTATGAAACAGTTCGGTGGCGCAGACGAATTCCAGGCTCTTCTGCATAGCCTCCAGCCAGCGTACCTGCGCGGCGGAGATGGCACCGCCGATGACATTGCTGCTCTGGAACACGCCCATGCGCAGGCGGTAGGGTTCCCCGCTTTCCAGCGTATCCAGCACCGCGTCCGGGTGGTTGGTGGACATCAGCTGGCAGACAAAGGGATACTCCTTGGCGCCGATGCGTTTCTCAAACAGTTCCTCGGAAACGGTTCCGGCCTCCATAGCACGGTTGATCATATCCACATTGGTATCATCCGTGATCGGCAGGCCGAGGGTACAGCCGCCCGGAACGTCAATATTGTCGGTAATGGCCAGCAAAGCAAGCAGGGCTTGGCCGACCTGGATGCCGTTGGGGTTTTGATCCACCGACAAACCCCAGCCGAGAGCCGAATGTTTGCTGGTGGCGAACTTGCGGGCGGCGTCGATGATCAGTTCTTTGGGAACCCAGGTGATTTCGGCCACCTTGTCGGGCGGGTACTCCTTAACGCGCTCGGCCAGCTGGTCGAAGCCGAACGTCCATTTTTCCACGGCTTCGTGGTCGTACAGGTCTTCCGTGATAATGACGTTTAAGAGTCCTAAGGCTAACGCCGCGTCGGTACCCGGGCGCAATTGCAGATTGATCTCGGCGCGGGTTCCTATCCAGTTAATGCGGGGATCAACGCAGATGAGTTTCGTACCATAGTTTTTCATCATATCGATGATCGCATGGCCCCACAGACCGTCGGCATTGGATTTCAGCGGTTCTTTGCCCCAGAGCATGATGTACTTGGGCGCTTCCCAGCCGGGGTGTTCATAGCGGTCGGGATAGCGGGCGGCATAATCGATTTCCGGATAACCGCCGCCCATCAGGTAAGCCATCTGCGAAACCCGCGGTGCATAGCATGACCAGCCGCTCTGGGCGTAGCAGGCGTTGGGCGAGCCGAAACCCATGAAAGTCAATTCATTGTGAAACACTGTCGCCTCGCGGCCGGTACCGCAGAAGACGACGATGGATTCGGGGCCATGTTTTTCGGTGAAGTATCTGGTTTTTTCTTCGAGGAGATCGAAGGCCTCCTTAAGGGTGATCCGCTCCCATTTGTCCTTGCCGCGATCTTTGGGATCGCGCTTCATGGGATACATGATCCGATCCTTGTGGTAGACGACGTCCTTCAGCGCCAGACAGCGGGGGCAGAGCGCCCCCCGGGTGATGGGATGCTCAGGATCTCCTTCCACACTCGTCAGTACGCCGTCTTTGACGTGCAGCTGCAAGCCGCATCCCACCGGATGGCAGCCCGGCGGCGACCAGGCGCAGGTGCGAATAATGGTTTCACCATTTTCTTCGCGTTTCCATGGTTTTGTCATACAATTATTCCTCCTTATATTAGTTATTTGATTTCGAAATCGATCCTTTAAATATGCAATTTATATGCCAACCCTTACAAGCCGTGATTTTCAGGAAAATACAAGGTTTTAAACATCCCCCTCTTTATTGCCATTCCCCGAATGGGAATTACCCTAAAACAAGGGCAGATGCCTTCCCTCTTTGGGAAAAACAGCCCAGTCAATCCTATAAAATAAAAAAGGCGCAGGATGCGCCTCTCTATTCCCGAAACTTTTTCTATTCAAGATCCATTATCATCTCATACCCAGGATTAGATTTCTATCTCGTATCTTTTTAACTTACGGTAAAAGGTAGATTTGCCCATGCCGAGAATCTCTGCGGCTTTGATGGCATTATTATTTGTCTTGGCCAAGGCCATGAGCATGGATCTTCTTTCGAGCTCGGACATGGAAAGTACCGTATCTCCTTGCTCCTTATGTTTTTCCGGAAGAGGGTTATAACTCTCTGTTTGTATTTCCCATGGCAAATCCTGAGGCAGGATTGTATTGCCTTTTGCGGTGTTGATACCGTATATAATGGCATTTTCCAACTGACGCACATTGCCGGGCCAATAATACTTATTTAACATACTGCGTACTTGAGCGCTGATTTCCGGCCTGGGCATGCCGACTTTTTTACAGTAACTATCTATACAATAATCCGTGAGGAGATCAACGTCACCAAAGCGCTCTCTCAGTGGCGGTATACGGACGGTCAAAACGGAAAGACGGTAATATAAATCGGGGCGGAACAGCCCGTCATTGACCATTTGATATAAATCCCTGTTGGTCGAAGCGATCAGGCGGAAAGAGATCTCCAGATATTTATTCCCCCCCACCCGCATAATCTTTTTATCCTGCAGGGTTCTTAAAAGCACAGCCTGCAATTCCAAAGGCATGTCCCCGATTTCGTCCAAAAACAAAGTCCCCCCGTTGGACAGCTCAATTTTGCCCGGCCTTCCTTTGCGCTCAGCCCCGGTAAAAGTTCCCCCTTCATAACCAAAAAGTTCACTTTCGATCAGACTGCGGGGAATGGCGGCACAGTTTACCGCTATAAAAGGCTGCTGCTCATCATTGCTGTTGTGAATAGCCTGAGCAAAAAGTTCTTTGCCGGTACCGCTCTCCCCAAGCAGCAATATGTTTTCAGGTGAAGCTGCATACTGCTTGGCCTTCCTGATGGCTTCTTTGATAACAATGCTGTTGCCGATAATCCCATCAAAACTGAATTGGGCATAGGAGCCGGACCGATTGTGGGCTACGGTACTGATGGACTGATCATTTAAAAAGGAAAGCACCGCTACTTCCATGGCTCCGGTTTCTTGATTGATAATAGGATTCGCCGTAACAATAAATTTTTTGCCATAAAAATTCACTACAAAATTATCTTCTATTTCTGTTTTTTGCCCGCTCTTTACATCTTCGATAAAATCAGGGTAGCCACCAAAAAAATCCGCAATCTTATGTTCATGATTACTATTCAGACGCAGAATATCATAGGCTTTTTCGTTGGCATGGATAATTTTCCCTTCATAGTTAATCGTAACGACTCCATAGTCCATCAGTGTCAGTGTCGTATTTAAAGTATCTCCCATAGTTTTAAGATTTTTATGGCTTTCGATTAACGATCGATTTATCGCTTTCAGGTGCTCATTTTTACTGCTTAGCTTTAATTGCAGGTTGATCACACTGGACATTGTCGTCAAAAAACCCAGAGTATAGGCAAAAAAATCCTCCATTTGCTTTTGCCAGGGTTCATTGGGCATGGGCTGGATTAAAACAAGGGCACCGATCAGCTGATTATTCTGATCAAAGATTGGCGCTGAAGAACCAACAATATTCCAAAAGTCTTGACAATAGTGTTCCGGACCGATAAGCTGAACGGGTTTTTGCTGTTCCATGCAGAGAAGATGGGAGCTGGTTCCAACGGACTCCTCGTCCATGATAAAGCCAACGATCTGATCTGTTTTAGTCGTCTGCTCGATTAGGTCACCTCCCTGCAGCAAAACTACACTGCTTGTGTCACAAAGATAAAAAGCAAAATCAGCTCTCACAAAACTATAAAATATGTTCAAAATCGAGGAGGTAAGCTCGATAAGAAAGGAATATTTTTGTGAGATCTGATCCAGTAAATCAGGTTTTGCCACTTTTCGTTTGGTAGTCATATCCTCACTGATATTATATTTCTTGGCCTTCTCCCATGAGACGATAACCTCCTGACGGATAAATCGGAACTCCGTCAAATCCTTCCATTCACCTTTAAGGTAAAGCTCTTTTTCAGCCAGTATACCATCCCATTCTTGTTTTAACATCCTTAAGGCCCTCCTATATCAATGATAGGTAGTACTAATGAGTACAATAAAATTTTATTATATTTTGGCTAATCTTTCAATTAACATAACATAGAAACAGAATGCCTATTCAGATACCTCTGAAGGAAATGGAAATTGCCCGCTGTGGATATTGCATAATGCAATATCCACAGCGGACAATGGACTCTAAGCCTCTAAACATGTTAACAAATAAATTTTAAAAAAGCTTAAATGCCTTTCCCCGATGGTTGGAAGACACTATTTTTTTTATTCATCGCTACGACAAAAAGGAGGGCGAAAATCACTCCCATGGCTCCCGCTCCCAGAAGGATGGGAGTCGCCGAACCCCAAACATAGCCGCTGCTTTCAACTACTGCCCCAATAATCACCGGTGCAATGCCGCTGGCTATATTTTGACCTAAAACACATAAACTCATGGCCATGCCTATGGCCGCCGGAGACCTTGCCGAATCCGGCGCTACCGTAAAAATAGTGGCTGCAGGCATGGAGTAGGCAAGACCAGCCAAAAACACGTAGAGCAGAAGGGTATTGGGGTTACTTACCTCAAAGGTGAAGTAACCGGCTGCTCCCGTTAAAACCATACATAGGACCAGCAAGGCCGGCCGGTTTTTCACTTTATTCAATACAAACCCCATGGCAAGCCCGCCTACGATCATCCCGATAGCCATAAAGCCGGAATAGGAATTGGCGGCGGCAACATCCAGCCCCAGCACTTGGACGATATATGTTGGGAAATAGGTGGTGAATGCGGAGACCACCGTAGCGAAACATATGAAGATCAGACACAAAAGCCATGAGGGTACGGACTGGAGCCCTTCTTTTAAGGAAGGCTGAGGGGCTCCCTGTTCAGCAGGGTCTGCCTCCGGCTCGGGAACTTTTACAAAGATCACAAACACCACCAGCATAACAGCCGCCAGAATTGCTACCAGCCACCAGTCACCGCGCCACCCAAAAACCGGTACGATGGCATTGGTCACATTAAATATGAACAACATGCCTATACTGATCCACAACGCCCATAAGGCCATTGGCAGACCCCTTTTTTCAGGGGGAAAACATAAAGCAATAATGGATGGAGCCACTACACTGATAAATGCGAAGCCTATCCCTTCAATGGCCCTGCTGATCATCAGAATTGTAAAGTTCGGAGCCACTGCGCCAACCACACTGCCAGCCAGGGTACAGGCCAAAGAAAAGGCGCCAAGTTTTTTCGGCCCGGTTTTCATGATTATGCCACCTGCGGGTAAGGCCAAGATAATTCCGGCAATAACAGACATTGACATCAGAATGCCGCCTTCTGTTACACTGACCTGCATCTCATCCATCAGCACAACCATCGTCGGCGGGACCTTAAAGTTGCAAGCTGCAACGACAACCCCCGTCAATACTACAATGAGCGTTACCAGCCATACTCTGTTTTTCAATTTGTGCACCACCTTCTTATTTGTAAAACAGCGTTGAAACTTACGTTATCAATCCTTTCGCTCACCACCTTATACCTGTTATTTGATTTCGAAATCTGCAGACAATAATTGCAATTTTTGTACCAAACAGAACAAATACGAATAACAAGCCATTTCAAGCATTTTTTGCTCTCTTTTTTATCCTAAGAAAGCCCTCTATTTTTCCCTCTTTGGGAAACATCCTGAGAAATAATTCCCCACTCGGGAAATATTTCTCAAGATAATCTTTTGGTTGGTGCCCAAGCACTATCTGCTATATCATTTCAGAGAATGAATGCTGCATCTGGCTTCATTAAGGTATCCAGCCCATAAAAAAAGCTGAACCCCGAGTGTAGTAATCGGTTGTTCAGCTTTCTTCTTCTATACAAATTAATATGATTTATATCACTAGATTTATATCGAAAGCACTCAGGTTACCCCTTATTCTCCGGCATTATCAGCGCACCCGCACTGAGCCGCTGCCTAAGGCCTGGGCCCCATAAGCTAGAAAGGATTTTTCCCAGCTGTCCACATAGGACCCGGTAGCCCATTCCGCCATGATCACGGTGGCCCCTTCCGGCAGTTCCAGCTCCGCCAAATGGGTTTCTCCTAATTTATCAGCACCGATAGGATAAATGGTTAACTTAGTCTTGGTTTTGACCAGGGCGATATCCCGGTTGGGGGAAGTAAAAGCGTCCGTGGCATCGGGAACCCGGTCTTTGATATTGTACCAGCTTAACATCAAGGCATCATAGAAGATCAAATTGGCCGGAGGAATAATTTTCAGATCGAAATCTTTATATTCAAAATTACTGCCGCTTTGATAATGGATTCTTCCCACTAAACTCCAACGGCCGTTTTTGCGAATCAGGCCGAAGTTTTCCCCAGATTCATCCTGGCTAATCGAGGTGATCCCTTTCTCCCTTAAGGCAGCGGCTGCCTGCTCTCTGGCGTTTAAATAGGCATTAAATCCCTTGTCCCCCAGTAAATCAGACACCTTGATTTCAGTGGGGGATAAAAGTTTATCCACGGGAAGCACCTGCAAGTGATTGATTCCGGGGGTTCTCTTTTCGATGGCAACATAATCATTGCCGATATAATTGATCACTCTCTCCGCCGCCTCGGCATAGGGTTGCTCCTCTATTCCTGCTCCCCCTTCCCTTTCCCCATCCTCTCTCTTCAGGTCGGGGGCCTTGGCTGTTACATTACGAGCGGTCAGTAGATTATCTGTCGTGCCGTCAGTGGGGAGGTTCCGGACACTGAGTTCCCAAAAACCGCTGGTCCGCGGAAAAAAGATTTGTTCGGAAGTCAGAATCGGTTTGAGCTGCTGATGATCAACAGCAATCCAGAGGGTCTGATAGGTATATCCTGTAGCCGAAGGTATCCTCAGTCCCAGCAAAACTCCGGAAATTCCTTCCCTGCTGTCCTGGTTCAGCTCCTGAGCATCGGTATTCCCGGCCACCAGGGTGCTGTCTGCTTCATCGGCAATTTTCTTCAATAAAAGAGCTTTGTTTTGCACAAAAAAAATCATACCGGTATCATCCAGCTTCATAAATTCACCCAGATAATTGCCGGAGGCGTAAACAGTAATCACATCCACCTTCTGAGACTTCAGTCCGGAACTCCCAACAGATGGAATATACTTGGTCAACAAATAATCCTCTGCCTTCACCCTTTTGATTTTATAAGCAGGGTTATCCCAGACATGGCCGCCGAAAGAAACAACACCTGGAGCAAATTGGACATCACTTCCTAACCATGGCTGGCCCGCTCCTCCTTCGCTGCCGTTGCTGTCCAGTTCCTCAAGCACCGTCCATTTGCCTCCTAAAGGGCTGACCTGATCGGAGGGCGGAATAATCTTACCGGCCGATGCCCCTGAAAATTCGGCACAACCGCCCAGGAAAAACAGCAAGAAAAACAGCGGGAGCAGGAGGCTTTTTTTAACCATGGGCACTCACCTCTCTGGGCAGAGTAATGACCACCGTTGTCCCGACATTGACTTCACTGTGGATTTCCAACCGGCCTTTCATCAGGGTAATGATCTCTTCACAGATGGATAAACCAATCCCGTTGCGGGAACGTGAGCTCTTGCCTTTGTAAAACTTTTCTTTCACCATGGGCAGTTCACCGGCAGCAATGCCGCATCCGTTGTCGGAGATCGTAAAGGTGTAGTCTTTCTCCCCTACCTCGGCCTGAAAACGGACACTCCCCTCGGCAGCCGTAAAATTCAAGGCGTTATCCAGAATATTGATCAAGACTTGTTTTAACCGATTAGGATCTGTCAACAGGTCGGGGAGGTTTTCCGGATAATCCACTGTAAACTGGATAGTTTCCCTGGTGGCCCGGGGGGTCAGTTGTTTGCGGATATGCTCCATCAGTTCGGCCATATTGACCTCTTCATAACTCAGCTTGATCCTGCCGGAAACAAATTTGGAAAAGTCCAGGAGCTCTTCCACCATCCGGGTGAGCCGTTCGGATTCTTTGGCAATGATGCCAAGACCGTCGTTGAGCATTTCTTTCTGCTGGAATTTTTCGCTTTGCAGGGTAATGGCCCAGCCCATAATGGAGGTCAGAGGAGTACGCAATTCATGGGAGACCGAAGATATAAAATCATTTTTCAGCTTTTCTTTTTTGGTTATTTCTTCAGCCATATAATTCAAGGTATCGGCAAGCTTACCGATCTCGTCATCCTGTTTTTTCCTGCTCTTGATTTGAAAATTGC
Organism: Desulfitobacterium chlororespirans DSM 11544; assembly: GCF_900143285.1. Taxonomy (NCBI): domain Bacteria; kingdom Bacillati; phylum Bacillota; class Clostridia; order Eubacteriales; family Desulfitobacteriaceae; genus Desulfitobacterium; species Desulfitobacterium chlororespirans. The sequence goes on along the minus strand of NZ_FRDN01000008.1, from coordinate 86,352 downwards.
CGGCAGCCATGCTTTCAGCAATGGCTGTCACTTCCTTCAAGGGAATAAGGATGGTATTGGCTAAGAAAATGCTGAGGAAACCCACCACCATGGCCACAAAAAGACCGATGGCGATAAAAATTTTGGCCGTGTCCTGAATATCCTGATCAATTTCATGTGTAGAAGCAATAAACCGCAGGGCTCCGACAATTTCCCCCTCAGATTTTAAGGGATAAGCTACGGCCATGACCTTCTGGCCGTTTAATTTTCCTATCCATTCCCCCATCTTATCATTGAGGGCATCCTGAATATCCTCCGTGGGTCCCTCTTGTTCTGAAATCGCTCCCAGGGAGTCCATGACGATCTTCCCGTCTCTATCGACAATTTCCACTTGGGCATTGCTTTGATTCCAAAAAGCATCCACATTATAGAGGATATTATCTTCCAAAGAGGTATCGGAATAGTACTTGGAATACATATCAGCGCTGATTTTTACCTGATTGGTCAGGTTGCCCCTGAGGCTGCCGTAATAATTCTGCTGGACAGTATAGATCAGCAGCACTTCCAAAATGGCTACCGAAACCAGAATCACGATCATAAAATTAGCCGTCAGTCTGCCGCGGATCCCTTTCATGGCAGCCTCCTGACCATTTCCGGCTGCCATCGGTAACCCGAGCCCCAAACTGTTTTAATATACCGGGGATCGGAGGGGTTATCCTCGATTTTTTCCCGGAGCCGCCGAATATGCACATCTAAAGTTTTGGTATCCCCGAAATAATCCTCTCCCCAGATTCCATTGAGCATTTCCTCTCTGCGCAGCGCTTTCCCCGGATTCTCCATAAACATTTTCAGCAGGGAATATTCCGTAGGGGTCAGCTCCACTTCCTGATTGTTTTTGAGGAGTTTATTGGCAGCAGTGTCCAGATGCAGGCTGCCGTAGGTATAACCTGTTCTTCCGGCTTCATAGCGATCCCGGCGTCTTAGCATGGCTTTGATCCTGGCAATCAGTTCAAAGGGATTAAAAGGCTTGACCATATAATCATCTGCTCCCAGTTCAAGCCCCATAATCTTGTCCGTATCCTGCCCTTTAGCTGTCAGGATGATGATCAGAGGGTCCGGCATGGTTTCACGAATATGCTGGCAAACTTCCAGACCGTCTATCCCCGGCAGCATCAGATCCAACACCACCAAGTCGGGGAGAAATGCGGTAAGGAGAGCCAGGGCATCTTCCCCGCTCTCCGCTTCTCCCACCTCATATCCGGCCATCTCCAGGTTGAGGGTAATGAAACGCCGGATGGACGCTTCATCTTCCACAACCAACACTTTAACCTTTTTTTCGCGCATAGTCCCATCCCTTAGTTTTTTACTTTAGGCCTTTATTATAACACGATTTTCATTCGATCATTTTAGTAATCATTTTCTTCAACAGCTAAGGCTTTGACCAACATTTCCCCGTAGGCTTCCACCCCGGCCTGGGTGAGATGAACTCCGTCTTTATAAAAGTAATCGTTGTGGCCCTTGCTGACCGTATGCCAATCGATCAATTTAGCCCCTGGATAAGACTGGGCAACTTTATTCAAAGTCTCATTGACCTCCCCTTCCCAAGGCTTGGGAACCCGGGTATTGACCAGGAGAATTTCCGTACTTCCCGGCAGGGTGTCCAAGGTCTCTTTGAGTTGTTTCTCACTGAAGGGACCGTTGTTGCCTAATTGAATCACGACGGTTTTTCCCAGCTTCCCTTCTTCCCGAAGCCCGGCAATGACCTCCGAGGCCTGGTACATCTGTCTGCCCAGCTGGGCGTCGATAACAATTCCCTTAAATTGTTCCTGTAATATGGGTGCTACATTGATCATGACGGAATCGGCGATGATCGTTATCTCATTTTCCTGCCCTGCCCCCGCGGCTTCTCCCTTGTCTTTACTATCCTCCTGCTCCGTCTCCTGAGCCTGAGTCCCATGTCCATCTTGGTTCTGATTCTGTTCCTGAGTCTGGTTCTGAGCCTGTTCCTGAGTCTGGCTCTGGGCCTGTTCTGTTGTTTCATGATTTTGGGCGATAGCTTTTGCTGAGATTCCTGTCCCTCCATTAGGGATTACAAACAACAGTAAAACCATCAGCATGATCCCCAGGGACATTTTGGCACCAGCACCCAATGGTTTCTGCCACCATTGCAGGGTCTGGACCCGCCTCCGCCCCCGTTTCCGCCTTCCGTAGCGGATGGGGTCCTCAATAAAATGGCGGGACAGGACAGCCAGAATGATACTTAAGCCAATTTGCCAAAAGCTGCGGGAAAGGTCCGCGCCTCCCGTATTGACAGTCGGATTGGTCAGAATGATCACCGGGTAATGCCACAGGTAGATTCCATAGGAGCACTCTCCCAGCCAGCGCCAAGGCCCCCAACTGAAGAACCGGCCCAAACTGCTGGCCGGATGGGCCAGAACCGCTACCAAAACAGCCGCGGCAATGGAGAAAAGCAACAGACCGCCCTGATAGAGAAAGGGTTGGTATTGGTTGGTTTTCACGAGCATCAGCAGAACCGTTAATAGCCCCAGTGCCCCTGCCCCATCCAGAATCAGCTTTTTGGAGCCGGTAAGCTCGCCGGTCATTTTCCCGCCGGGCCACACCATAGCCAGGGCGGCACCGACAAGCAGGGAGAAAGCCCGGGTATCCGTTCCGTAATAGACCCGGCTGGGATCCTGACCCGGACTATAGATCAAGGCCATAGCCGCAGCCGATGCCAAAGTGAGCGCAATGGTTCCCACAGCCAGCCATTTGCGCTGCCGAATCCAGCGCAGACCCAGTCCCAAAAGAAGGGGCCAAAAGAGATAGAATTGTTCTTCTACCGCTAAAGACCAGAGATGCCCCAGTGGAGATGGGGGGCCAAAGCTTTCAAAATAGGAGACCTGATGGAAAATCAGGTACCAGTTGCTGATATAGAAGACCGCAGCCAAGGCTTCCTGCTTCAAGGCGGCCAGACGTTCCGGAGCGAAAAACAGCATCCAGACCATGACCCCCGCCAGCATCACAAAAACCGCGGGCAGTAGCCGCCGGGCCCGGCGCAGCCAGAAATCTTTCAAATCGATGGTTCCGGTGCTCTCCCATTGCTTCAGCAGAATATTGGTGATCAAATACCCTGACAACACAAAAAATAAAGTTACCCCTAAAAGCCCTCCCGGTGCCCAAGACAAGTTGAGGTGATAAAAAATCACGGCGAACACCGCCAAAGCCCTCAGGCCATCCAACCCCGGCATATAGCCGTGGTCAACTGTCTTCAATCTTCTTCCCCTATACTGCCGGTTCGGCTGCTCATTGAATTGATTTGTTTTTGTGCTGCAATCCATATCTGCTCACTCTCCACTTTATGCCAGGCTGCGGTGCTTTCCGTCATGCCTCTTTCATCCTCTTCACATTATCAAGTTTTGAGCCGGAGTGCTTTACAAAAACCTTTAAAAATTCTTACGAAAAAGTTAAAAATTCACGAATGGTGGCAAATCGTGAGGGAAAAAGGAAAAAGAGCAACTTTCCCCACTGCGATGACTAAAAAAGGATTACGACACCGGGATTCTCCGACATTCGATTATTATTACAATAAGTTTGAATTGACGATATTGTGTATGACACAGTATAATAATGACGGGGTGATACGATGTCAGAGAATGAGCAAATGCAAAACTTTATCACGGAACTACGCCGGGGCAGCTTGACACTGGCGGTTTTGGGATGTTTGAAACAACCGCACTATGGCTATGCATTGCTGCAAACAATGCAGGAAAAGCAAATAGACGTTGAAGCCAACACACTCTACCCCCTTTTGCGGCGGCTGGAAAATCAGGGCTTACTTGTCAGCGATTGGGACACAGGTGAAAGCAGGCCAAGAAAATATTATACTGTCAACGAAAAAGGCGAAATGGTGTATAAAGCATTGATGACAGAATGGAAAAAACTGCAGAACAGCATTGAATCCATTTGCGGGGAGGATAAATGTAATGGATAATCTGATTGAGCGTTATGTTTATGATGTTATACGCCGCCTCCCGGAAAAAGACCGGGATGAAGTAAGTAAAGAGTTGAAATCCAATATCTATGACATGCTGCCGGAGAATGCGGACGAAAACGCAAGAAAAATGGTGTTGTATAATTTAGGCTCGCCCGCTTCATTAGCGGAAAAATACCGGCAAAAACCCCGCTACCTGATATCTCCGGCTGTTTACGACGATTATGTGCGTGTCTTAAAGTGGGTTTTGCCTCTGGTTGGCGTTGTGGTTTTGGTTATCGGCATGATTCTGGGAGCTATCGATGCTATTAAAGATGGCATGGTTGATTTGCCTTATTTGATGAGCAATATTTTCTCAAAGGGTATTGCTATGGGCATATCTGCGGTTTTTCAAGCACTCATATGGACAACGGTTGGTTTTGTAATCGCCGATCGTACAGGTGCTAAGTCCGATAAAAGCAAAGAGCAGGAATGGAAAATCGAAGATTTGCCGGAAGCCTTGCCTGATGACAAAGGTAAAATAAAATTGTCAGACAGCATTGCAGAGCTGGTATTAACTGTTGTATTCTCTATTTTAGGTATTTTGATATGCCGCGGAGTATTACCCATCGCTTTTGTTATCCTAAATGGTGATACACAAATACGCACCCTTTTCAGTCCCAGCTTTTTGGCAAGCTGTGTCCCCGCTATTGCAGTCATGGCTATATTAGGTGTGGGAGCATGTATTTTCAAAATCAAGGTCCGCAGATGGACGCCAATTGTTTGCGGTGCAGTTGTTGTAAGCACTATAATCAACATGTGCATCATGATTTATCTATTTAATAGGCCGGATTTGTTTAGCGCGGAGTTTATAGCCTTTCTGCAAAGTGTTGATTGGAGCAGCTTTGACCTGTTAAGCTTCATGGGAGCGAGCGGACCGAACTTGTTTGTTGTTTTTATTTCCATTGTTATCGTAGTTTGCTCTTTGGCCGAGTGTGGTCAGGCAATCTATAGAACCTTAAAATATAAGAAACCGCAATAACTTCAATACAAAAGTTAGAGGATGCCTTTTATTTGGCATCCTCTATCATATTTCAGAGATATAACCCATTTCAACCCTCGAGCCTCGCAGAGGCCTCGACATAGAGGACAAGATTACAACTATACAAATATAGATTTCAACCCTCGAGCCTCGCAGAGGCCTCGACTTTACACCCAGGGCATCAGCCATCTGATCTTGAGTATTTCAACCCTCGAGCCTCGCAGAGGCCTCGACCTGATTGGTGTAATATAAACATGGACAAGTAATATTTCAACCCTCGAGCCTCGCAGAGGCCTCGACTGATATTCCTCCTCCTTCTTCTTATTATCCTTTTATTTCAACCCTCGAGCCTCGCAGAGGCCTCGACCCTGCTAAGAGGAAAAGGGCCCCGCGTTTAGCACTTTCAACCCTCGAGCCTCGCAGAGGCCTCGACCCAAAAGGTCATCGAAATCTTCCCACAAACGATGAGATTTCAACCCTCGAGCCTCGCAGAGGCCTCGACCATATTTTTAAGCTGAAAGTCGTTTTTTGTCGCAATTTCAACCCTCGAGCCTCGCAGAGGCCTCGACCGCAAAGGTCACAAAGGACAGTAAAGCTCAGACTATTTCAACCCTCGAGCCTCGCAGAGGCCTCGACCTTATGCTGGTCAACCAGGTATTCGCCCTGCCATATTTCAACCCTCGAGCCTCGCAGAGGCCTCGACCGTCATCTATGCCCCGGAGCAACGGGAGGCCATCAAATTTCAACCCTCGAGCCTCGCAGAGGCCTCGACTGCAAAAAGTAATCAAAACTATCTACTTAAAGTCAACTTTTGTTCATTTTCTTAAACTTCTTCCCCCCACTACAGCACATTCCTATCATTTCCCCTACAAATTTCAGCAAATTCCCTCTCATTTCGCGGTGCGAACCTCCCGAGGATTTGCTGTGCATTATAGGTTCGCACTAAATAATCAAAGTATCCTCAACATTAAACGAAGGCCTGGCCCCAATATGCTCAACCTTGTTCTTATAATTATTCCCCAGCATATAGAACCTCAGGCTATCCGTCTCTGTATCAATGATCTGCTCCAGCTTATGCTGAACCTCGCGGAATTTTGCCGCATCCAGCACACATTCAAAAACAGAATTTTGGACACGTTGTCCATAGTTCACACACTGCTTAGCAACCTGACGCAGCCGCTTTCTTCCTGCCGCGGTTTGGGTGTTAACATCATACGTGATCAGCACTAAAATCTTCCTCACCTACTTCCACATAAAGGCCGGATATCCGTCCAAATCTCCCCGGATAAACCGGGCCAGCAGCATAGCCTGAGCATAGGGCACCAGCCCCCACTCCATTTTCTCCTGCAAAAAAGGATGCTTTATCTCTTCCTGTTTCCTGCTTTGCCATGCCTTGAGGATATCTCTTCTTGTATCATCATCCATTACAACTGCTCCGTTTTCCATCCGGGTGAACCCGCTGGGATTGACTTCCCTTCTATTGATCAAAGAAAGAACAAAGCGATCTGCAAAAACTGCCCGCAGCTCTTCCATCAGATCCAGGGCCAGTGAGATTCTTCCCGGTCTATCCCGGTGCAAAAATCCTACATAGGGGTCCAGCCCCACTGTTTCCAGAGCAGCAGCGGCATCATGAGCCAACAAGGTATAGACAAAGGAGAGCATAGCATTAACATTGTCCAGAGGAGGCCGTTTATTACGACATTTGAAGTAAAAGTCTTCCTTCTGCTGGAGAATCAGATCATCCAGCACCCGGAAATACTGGGCTGCAGCCTCCCCCTCAACACCCCGCAGCTGGTCCAAATCCTTACTGTTCTCGACCAATTTCAGAGCATTAGCCAGGGTTTGGCAGACTCCCTTTAATTTCTCTACATCCAGCCTTGCCCCATGATCCCGGGTGGCCCGCTCCACTACCCAGCGGGAATTATATACTTTCCCCAAGATAAAACTCTTGGCAATTCTATGGCTTGCCGCTTCATCATCCGAAAGTCTGTATTGCGCTTTTCTTAAAGTGACATTCCCTCTGACTTCCCCCACTACTCTGCCCAGAAATTTTCCGCTGGATTTCATAAAGCTCAAGGAGATATTGCGCTTGGCACAGGCACCCATCAAAGCCGGGCTGGCCCCAGTATAGCCAAAGGCAATGATGCTCTCCAGATTATGCAAAGGGACTCGCAAGGCCTCCACATCATCCTTCAAAATCACAATATTTTCCCCGTCAAGAGATAGATAAGTATTGGGAGAAGTCACATAGAGGGTATTCAATAATTTTCTCATGGCTCAACCTCGATCTCTGCAATCATTTTCTTCATATAGTCCAGGGCCGATGGGTTCTTGCACAGCTTGGGCAGACAGAGTTCACTGAGGGAGCAGGCTCGGCATGCTTTTGTCGTTTTAACTTTAGGGGTATATCTCTTGGCATAGAGATCGTGCATCTCCTGGCAAATCCTTTTGACTTCCTCTCGAATCTCCTCATCCAGGATAACTTTCGTTCTGCGTCTGGGTTCACCATAATATAGAAATCCTTCCGGTATGGTGCAGAGGAGCATCTCTTCCAAACACATGGCCTGAGCGCATAACTGCAGCACATCCGCATTATCCTGCTTGGGTTTGCCCCGCTTGTATTCCACAGGAACCGGCTGGTAAGTCCCCTCCCGGCCATAAAGGGTGACTCCGTCCCGGGACTTATGAAACTCCACCACATCACAGGCTCCGGTGATCCCCAGGGTACGGGAAAAAATCCCCATACCCCGGGAAATAATCAGCGCTCCCCGCTTTTCCTTGATCGTCGAGTCATGGGTTTTCTCGTGCAGGATTGCCCCTTCGATGGTACGGAAGTTTTCCTGCCATTGCTGTTCAATGTGGATCAAGGCCCATTGGCGTTTGCAAAACACATAGTGCTGGATGCCCGATAAGAGCAGGAAATCGTCTTCTTGGTATTCCATTCAAAACCTCCAGATAATGTCGTGTCTTTTCGCCATTCACAATCTCCAGTAAATCAAATGATGATTGCCCCTCCGCTATACTTTTTTAATTTCACGATACCAGCCATATAACCGAGAAAGCCATCGTATTCCAGGTTCCACCTGTATATTTTATCCATTACCATAGGCGTTCTCAGTTCATCCAATTTATATTTGGCAATTTGAACCGAGGCTTTTTGAAGTTTTTTCCAATCGACTTTTCCATATTGCAAACGTTTTGCCATACTCGGGTCAACAACTACAAGACGAGTATCGCTGTCAATTACCTTGAAATCCTCTTCTACCTTACGAAAATTTTGCAATTTCTCATTGGTGACCAAGTTTTTATGTTTTCCAGACAGCCCATATAAAGCGATTTCATCAGTGAGGGATTGGGTGCTCAATTCCGGCACAATGGCTCTGTTCCCTTCAAAATACCTTTTAAGAACAGCGGCGGCCTCTTTTAAACCAGGATTAAGCTTCAGCATTCCATCTTCTAAAATACAAAATGTCCACATCTCCGCATTATCAAGAACCCCTTCCCGATTGACACGCCCCGAAGCTTGCAGCAGCGATACCAACGGACCAAGTTCACGAAATCCAGTTCTGAAAGACAGGTTTACACCGGCTTCAATACATGATGTTGCGATCAGGGTCCAATTCGTAGCCTTTTTATCCATCAAGCGCTTTTTTATCCGTTCGAGAGTGTTGCCCCGATCATCTGGAGTCAAAGCTGTAGACAGATGCTCGACACATTCTCGGCCAAAGTGCTCTGAAAAATAGTCCGCTAATACAGCAGCACTTTGAACTGTGTTCAAGATAACCAGTCTCGGCCCCGGAAAACCGCTGATCCATTGAGCAAGCTCCGCCGTGCCTTTGGGGAATAAATCACAATGATAAGAAATCCGATTGTTTTCATAGACTGCAAGGCGTTTGCGCAGTTCATCATCAATGATTTCCGGTACAGGGTGGAAACTTTCGTCTCCTGTAATTTCCGGTATTGTCCAGAATCGATTCAATGAACCGGACGCCAGAACCCAATAGCAGCTCCATTCCGCAGCATAAACATTGATCCACTTCCAGGCAATAGGCAGAAGTTTCACCGGCAATGCAGCATGGGATTCATCCACAAAAACAGCACTGCCGGGCAATTCATGCAAGCGGCGCAGGGCTGCGGTGGAATTCGAGGCCAGCGTTTCAAAAAAAGCAACAGCCGTTGTCACAATAATGGGCGCTCTCCATAACGCAGTAAGGTGTCTGGCGTCCTTGCTCTCGAAGTCCGCCCGGTGATGCAGTTCCGCTACAACCTCCTCAGCGTTTTCCCCCGGCAAAACAAGTGTCTTCCGATAGATGTCTACGGATTGTTTAATGATATTTGTAAAAGGCAGTACAACAAAGATACGCCGCAGTCCGCGCTTCTCTGCCTGTGCAAGCAAATGGGCCATGATCGCCGTCGTCTTTCCGGAGCCAACTGGACTATCACAGGAAGTTATACCGGCATCGATGTCAGCGTTTCGACACGCCACATACATCTCATTGCGTAAAGCATTCCGATCATCATCAGCTCCTGTTTGCTTCAGCCCGGCAATGTGCCGGTCTAATTGGGCAAGCCGTTCCGCAGCGCGCAATCTGACCGGGCTCATTTCGGCCGGATACTTCCGGTAATGGGTGGCCGTATCGGTGTGATCCGCATCGACGAGGCATGATAAGAGCATCCTCAGAAAAACTGATTTATCTCCCTTGATTTCTTCCTCACCATACTCAAACTGACTATCAACGAGGTGGCTATGGATGGCTTCAAGTTCCGACAACTCTCTATCTACATCAGACGCAATGGCTCTATCTCGAAAAGCTGCATCACCCCTATCCACTTCGACAGTAAAATCAGGAAAACCAACGTGATGGGCCTGAATCACAGCAGCAGAAAGAACTGAAGGGTGTTGGCTATTCAAAAAATAAGCGACTCCTGCATCAACATGATTTTGCGGAAGAAATTTGGCTGTATTTTTACCGGCAAGCACATCCTGATTTTCCTTATTCAGTTTGCCCAGATCATGAATGGTGGACGCTTTTTCTATAATCTGTGACAGCAGTGTATTATCACATTTTGCATAGCAGCTTATCTCTTGAACATAATCGCGGCCCCGCGACCTTACACCACAAACATGCTCCGCATACGTCTGCTCAGGAATGTCATCTTTGCGACTGTGCGCGTAGTATATCATACCAGCATCAGGTCGGTTGCAGAGCTCACTTTGGCCTTCAATTCTTCCGGTAGATCTGTCTTGTCTTCATAATCAGCCCAGCTTTTCGATGCTGTGGTCACATCGCCAGTACGTTTTGGTGTAAGCGCTTCCAGGAGGAGATAATCCGGGCAACTGCCCAGAGCATTCAGATGTTCAATATACCAGGCATGCCGAATGCGCACATCGGGGCGAATGGCAGAACGATTCAGGTCATACGCTTTGGGAATTAATAGCTTAAGCAGGTCAATATCTTCTTGAGTGCAGCCTGTCTTGGCTGCATAATTGGGATTCACAAAAAACGGCATACAATAAACACCGTGCTCCACGATGCGAAAGGCTAAGGGAGCCATTCCGGCATTTTTACCCTCTTGCACACCGGCTTTATTCGTATTGGTATGACGAATGATATTGACCGGAGAAATCGACGTACCTACACCAAACTGAACAACACCTGTTTTGATAAACCCTTTATTCGCTCCCTCTTCCAAAAAAGTGTTGCCAAAGATTCTTGCATCCCAATATTTTTTAACAAAAGTGCTCTCCAAAAAACTCTTCTGTTCAAAGTTTTTAATATCTTTCGACATCTCACTTTGAATGGATTTCCTGTCACGCCCCCGCGATTCCAATATGCAGTAGTGATCCGAGTTTTTAATGTAAACCGCCGGGAGATTTTGATAAAACACACTATCGTGGTCTCCCACCAAATCACGCAGCTTGCGTTTGAAGGAAACTGGTGAAATTTCCCCTATACCATTAGGACGCTGACGGGGATCGCTCTCCCTGTCCGGGTCGCCGTTTGCATTTGAATTTACAACTTCAATGACCATTAAACCGGTTGCGCGCTTGATTTCACTGTTCATAATTAGCCCCTCCTACATATTATCATTATCGCTCTCATCGGCCACAGTTACTGAAGACCCTCTTTTAGGAAAGGATGCCAGATAGCCAATAAAAAGCTGTGCCTTTTCAAAATCATTAAAACGTGTTGAATCCGTCATTACAGGAAGCAATTTATTTGCCGCATCTTCATACAAATTGAGATACCAGCGTGCTCTCCAGCTTTCTTCATCTTTAGTTGAAATATTTTTAAAGCGGTAGTGTTTGGCCCAGGTTATATAAGGATTCATGCGAAGGGACAACTGAGCTATCGTTTGGTAAGGCCTTTCGCTGGCCGCTGCAAACAAAGCGCTGCCCGCCAGTTGCGGAGGAACATCCCCACCCCGCACAACTTTGCAATACAAGGTATGCAGCTCGTCGGATATTTTCAAGAGCTGTCCGACCAAATACGCCATATTTTCCATGTATTTCTCCTTTCTCTCCCCCCGTTTGTACAGCAGCAACCCTAAGACAGCCAACAGAAGAACTGTTTCATTTTTTAATTTCTCTAAAGCTTTCTCTTCTGTCCTGCTCTTGCAGTTCGAACCGCCATGCACCCAGTTGCCAATATAGCTTGCTAACCCGGATGAATGGGTGAGTGCGACATGAAGATAATTATCAATCATATTTTCCTGCATAGGATCAAGAAGCAATTCCATGCCCTGATAATATTTCATTCGTTCAACGGCAGTCTGACCCTGAGCCAATTCCCCGTTTTGCTTCCACACATTGTTGACGATTCGAGCTACTTGCAGCGGAAAAGGAATCTCTCTTTTACCTAGATCTGTTTCCGGTATATTCCCACAACCGGCCTGCCAGTCTTCCGCCGCTTGAATAAGCTGATCCGGCGAACAATTGCGGGTAAATATCACCTTTGAGCGGGCTTTATCCAGTTTGCGGATCGTGAAAATTTGAATAAATCGGGGAGTTTCCTTTGGAAGAAGGCCTCTAAGTGTCCTAATAAAATCGTTGGCGATATTCTCAAAACGCGCTGCTGCCTGGGCCGAATTTTCTGCCTGACCGGAGCCGAAGATTGAAACAAATTTCGGTAAAACTTCCGGCAGCTTGGAAGGATAGGCAAATACGATTTCGCTCTTATCAATTTTCCGCCATGTGACACCCTCCCGCTCCAGATCGGCAGCCCATTCCAGCGATTTTTTGATAAGCGAGCGGTTTTCCATGGCAATGGGATAAGAGCCATCATCGATTTGTTCATAACGGTACTGGCAAGGCTGTCCGTTGAACATCGAACGCAGGGTTACCTCAAAACCACTGAGCTTCACGCTTGGCATCGGTTCATCGGGATTGATAAAAGGAATACCAAAGGCATCACGTTCAACATCCTTAGATGGTTGGGACGCACTCTGCAAGCTGGATTTCAACAACATATCGTTGAGCCATTCGGTGAAGTGTTGGCTTGTTACAGGGTACCCATACTGTTGCCAATCAAATAAATCCAATACAATTGAAATTGAGCCTGTATCACCATTATGTTCTTTTTTGGGGTTACCTTTATGGAATAGCACTGCAAGCAAAGTACCAATGTCCTCTTGTTTTTGAAGCTTGGCGAAAACGCACTTTTCCAGGGCAGACTTAAAGCTTTTATCTGGCTCATTTCTGAAACCGGAGGCTAACTGGATCAGCTTGGAAATGAGCCTTCCTTCGGGTTGTTCTTGATTCCCAATTAGACCCGAAAGAGTCTGAGGAATAGTATGCAAGCTTCTATCGACTTTTTTGACAATGCTTCCTTTCCAGTTGTCATGGACACACCATGATTTGATTTTGTCAAGATCAAGAGGAATAGTGCCTTTTTCAATTTGTTCCAACAGGGTAAGCTGCTCTTCTTCTGTGATACGGTAAAGGGGAGCGATATTGAAAGCGGGAAAAGTTCCCTGGTTGTTCCCGTATTTTCTCAACGACTGGGCAAGTTCAGCACTTATGCTCTCAAGTCCACAGATCGAGCCATCCTGAGCAAGCCATATTCTAATACAGGGTGATTTGGCTGTTACTTTAGGTAAAGATTTATATTCCCTATGCCATTCCTTGGCGCTGATCCCTTTACTTTTCATGGCAGTGGACAAACTATACAATTCATTGAGCATAGTTTTCACTCCTTTGCGGATACTCCAGCACGCCATTCCGGATGACGAGATCATTGTCATAGACATAGGAAACCGGAGACCCATATCCTTTGGCAAAAACCCGCCTTAGCATCGATGGTATGACGATGGGAAGTGCATCGGAGAGCACCTGGGTTGTGTCCCGAAATTCGCCGAAATAAGAAGGGGTAAATTCTTTCCATCCTAATGTGGGAATGGAATAGCATTGACCTCGTTTAAGCCTTCTTTTAAAAATACTTTGATAAGCATGTCCGGGTGAGGTCGTCTTTTTATCCCATTGCACAGCACTTTCCGGCAATCGGCTTTTATCTTTAAAAGGAACAACTTCTGCGTAGATTCTATAGCAGACATCAATTAACACGGTAGCATACAACTGATAATTATTTCCCTCTTTAATCGATTTAGTACTTCGTAACGGTCCTCCATAGTTGGTGCAATAAGAGTGGTATTGTATAGGCGCACACAACTCTACTTTTGTAGGAATTATTTCCACGCCGGGCCCCCATGCCACAGATTCAAAAATAGCTTTGACTGCAGAATAGGTCGGAGCTGGATAGCTAACCGGACAGTCACCGCTATCCGGCCTTGTCCACATAGCGGTATTGCCGGCTATCTCCATGGCAATAGGATAAGATAATCGAACCATGAACATCCTCCTCTCTATTAAATTCGAGCTTGTCTTTTATTATAGCTCCTCTTTTACCATATTTTGTGTTGTATTTTGTCGTTTTTCAAACCCAATAAAGAAAAAGAACATCTTTACCAGATCTTATGGAAAGACATCCTTTTCGTACAAAAAAACATATATATTTCAATCCACAGACTTATGAGGTCCGGCAACTTTATTCTACCAATAAATGTAAATTATATCAACAACTTATATCCAGATTCATATAGGTTTAATTTTATGATAAGATGTAATTATGTCGGTCTTGTCATATTATGTTATCCTCCAAAATATAATTAATTAACAAATTTAGGATTTTCAAAAAGGAGGAAATATTACAATGATAAAATATTGTACCGAGAAACTCTTAAATACTCTGAACTATAACCTGAATAGAACCTCTGATATCAGCAGATTGAGAGCTGAAAACGCCAAGCTCGTACAGCTTGTCATTGATCAAGCATTACACATCCAGATGCTAAGATACATTATTCGAAAATGATTTATGCTTCAAGTGAACTTACTATACCAAGTCGTCCTTCCCTGAAATCAGATTCAATCCCTCTTCCTTAATATTCCACAAGAGCACTTTTTGCATATTATGGAATATAACCTAAAGGAGGTTGAATGTATGTTTCTATGTGCAGCAGGAATTGGCATTATCGCCATTGCTATTCTTATTCTGATCGCTCTCGGTCTTGTCTTCTAAAATTCAAGGGATAGTTTTCAGCACAGACTGATCGCAGTCTGTGCTGAAATTTTTACTTCATAATCTTCTTAAGCAGGGACAAATGATTTTTAAAAGGCGGATACCGGAGCGGGATATCCAGCATATTGGATTTTTTCATAATGCTTTTCACATGAGAAAAGGTATCGTAGCTTCCTTTGCCGTGATACTGACCCATGCCGCTCTCCCCCACACCTCCGAAGCGCAGATTGGGGTTAGCCAGATGTATAATCGTATCATTGATGCATCCACCGCCAAAGGATGTTTTGCCGATGGCCTGGGCCTCATGATCCTTGCTTCTGGTGAACAGATACAAAGCCAGCGGCTTGGGATGCTGATTGACCATAGAAAGGGCAGCGTCAAAGCTCTCAAATTCCAACACCGGCAGCAGAGGCCCAAAGATTTCTTCCTTCATCACTGGGCTTTCCCAGGTTACATCATCCAAAATGGTGGGCGCAATCCGCCTGGTTTTCTCTTCGGACCTTCCTCCCTCTATAACCCGCCCGCTCTTCAGCAAGCCTAAAAGCCGCTCGAAGTGCTTCTGATTGATTATTTTAGGATAGTCCTCGTTGCCTAAAGGATCATGGCCATAAAAGGCGGTGATGGATTTCTTGATCTCCTGGATGAGTTTTTCTTTAACAGTCCTATGCACAAGCAAATAATCTGGAGCAACACAGGTCTGTCCCGCATTCAGAAATTTTCCCCAGACGATTCTTTTGGCCGCCAATTCAAGATCGGCAGTGTTATCGACAATACAGGGGCTTTTCCCGCCCAATTCCAGAGTTACCGGGGTCAGGTACCTGGCGGCGGATTCCATCACCGTTTTTCCCACCTGGATGCTGCCGGTAAAAAAGATATAGTCAAACTTTTCATTGAGCAGGGTTTTGTTGGCTTCTCGGCCTCCGCGCACCACGGCCACAAAGGACTCGTCAAAGATTTCTTTGACTATCCTCTCGATCATTGCGGAAGTGTTGGCCGAATACTCCGATGGCTTGAGAACGGCGCAGTTTCCTGCACTTATGGCCCCCACCAAAGGAGCCAGGGTCA
This sequence comes from Desulfitobacterium chlororespirans DSM 11544, assembly GCF_900143285.1. NCBI lineage: Bacteria > Bacillati > Bacillota > Clostridia > Eubacteriales > Desulfitobacteriaceae > Desulfitobacterium > Desulfitobacterium chlororespirans. The sequence goes on along the minus strand of NZ_FRDN01000008.1, from coordinate 70,718 downwards.
GCTGAAAAGGATAATTCCAGGGCGACATAATTAAGACGGAGCCGTAGGGTTCTGTATAAAGATAGCTGGCGGAAGGAAAGTGCACCAGAGGAGTCCGCACACGTTTAGGTTTGACCCAGCTTGAGATATGTTTAAGCGTGTAGTTAAGCTCTTCCAGAACCATGCCCACTTCTGTGGCATAGGCTTCAAAAGGCGCTTTATTCAGGTCAGCCTTCAAAGCCGCCATAATCTCCTCTTCATGGGTTTTTATGGCCGACCGCAATTTATTCAGCATATTCACCCGAAACTGTAGCTCCTTAGTTTTCCCTGTTTCGAAAAAAGCCTTTTGCTTGGCCAAAATTTCTTTTATATCCGACATCTTAGACCTCCTCCTTTTTGGCTGTACTAATCAGGTGCAGGATATTACTCAGGTCATTTCTGGACAAGAACTTGGGGACGGGATAAAGTGGGGTGGCTTCCTTCCAGGCATGCTCTACCAGCAAAGGGATATCTTCGGCGAGAATACCGTCAATTTTTCGAGGAATGTCCATTTTTTTACTTAGTTCCTTGATGGCCTCAATGAATAGGGTTGCTTTTTTCTCATGGCTATCCCCAAGCGAACCCATTTCCAGGACATCGGCTAATTCAGCCAGCCGTTCATGGACCGCCTCTCCATAGTATTCCAGAACATAAGGAAGGATTACGGCATTAGCCAAACCATGAGGAACTCCGTAAAAGCCTCCCAAAGCATGAGCCAGAGCATGAATATATCCCACATAAGCGCGGGTAAAGGCCACTCCGGCATAATAGGAGGCCTTGAGCATATTCTCCCGGGCCTTTATATTCTCTCCCTGAGAATAGGCTATATAGAGATTATCAAAAATCAGGCGCACTGCTTTCCGGCTTAATTCCTTGGTCTCCTGGGTATTGCTTCTGCCAATGTAAGCTTCCACCGCATGGGTCAGGGCATCCAGGCCTGTTGTGGAAGTGATGTGTTTCGGCAGACCCACAGTCAGCAACGGATCGAGGACGGCATAGTGAGGGATAAGTGCCGTATCGTTAACCGGGTATTTTTCACGGTTTCGGGGATCTGATATAACGGCGGCAAGGGTGGCTTCACTTCCTGTCCCGGCTGTGGTAGGAATGGCAAACAAAGGCGGAAGCTTTCTCCTCACTTTAAGAACGCCCTTCATTTGCGAAATGCTCTTATGGGGATTGGCTACTCTGGCTCCCACCCCCTTGGCACAGTCCATGGGAGAACCGCCGCCAAAGGCCACAATGCCTTCGCACCGATGTTCCTGGTACACTTTCAGGGCTTCTTCAATATTATCAAGGGTAGGATTTGGTACGGTTTTATCATAAACACTATACCTGACTCCTGCCTTATCAAGACCCTGAAGAAAGCTATTCATCAGCCCTAATGAAGAAACTCCCTGATCCGTGACAATCAGGACTTTGCTCATACCCTTGCGGTTTATTACCTCAGGCAGCTTGTTTAAACTATTTGCGCCTTCCAGCAAGGTAGGTTTGCGCCAGGGAAGGAAATAAGATGCTAATTGCAAAGTCCTCTGATACAATCTGCAATACAAGGTATTCATCTCGATCGTCTCACTTTCTTTTACAATTTGGGTATCTTAATCAACGGTCTAGCTTCCCTATTCTAAGCAACTCTTGGGAGACCTTTTTTAAAAGTTATTCGGCACTTACCATGAGCTTGACGATTTCTTGCACAGGAATCTCTTCGGTTCCGAACAACCTCTGAATAATCAGTCCGTCAAGGGCGGCCAGAATTAAGTAAGAGAGCATTTCGTTCTTTTGGTTTTGGGAGGGTAAGATCTTATCTAAACCATATTGCAATGTTTTTCTCCACTCTTGATATTGTTCTTTAAATTTTTCTTTGAGAAGGGTATTGGTTGTTCCTGCATCGCTGAGAAGATAAAGATGAAGCTTTCCCCTGGTCTCAGCCTCTAGTATTTGTTCAAATAATGTTTTCAGAATGTCTTCAGGGGCAACTTCTGTATTGGCATCTTCAATCCAGGCCAGCAGACCGTCCGTAATTTGTTTTAAGTTATGGTTGGCAATGTCATAGATGATGTCTTCTTTAGCTGAATAGTAGTAATATAATGTCCCCTTGCTAATCCCCGCTTCCTGGGCAATGTCCTTTAAGCTGGTTTCCTTGACTCCTTTTTCAATCATCAATCCACCGGCCACAGTGAGAATATGCCGGCGCATGTCGATGGGTTGTTCTGTCGCTTCTTTCTTGGCCATCTAGTTGAAAAAACCTCCTTCTCAGTCGGCCAGCCGACCGATTAACTATAATTTATCAGATTATTTGCAAAACCTCAATAGAAATATATCTCTCCAGTATTCCACGCTCTCTCACAGGGAGCAACGTAGCTTAAATGACCCTTTTAGAGCTTGCGCAAAGGATTTAAAAAATGTGTCTTAATCCATTCATTTCAGCCAGTGGTAGCTCCAAGCATTGTATTACAAATATCACTGTGGTACTATAAAACTCGGGAGGGATAAGCAATAGACAAGTTGGATATTATCCTTGAAAGGCTGGATATTCTTGCCCGGATTGAATCCGATATCAAAGCATTGAAGGCTGACAATCGAGAAACATACAAAAAGCTTGATAAGTTGGATGAAATCTCCGCTAAGCCGGAGATGACTTGGCAAGCAGTTAAGGAACTGAGAGACGATAAGACTGAAATAAATGAGCTTCGTAGAAGAATAGAAATATTGGAATCAAAAATAGCTATGTAATACAAAGCCGACCTGGGGATCCCAGGTCGGCTTTATTTAGAAATT